>DASSFG010000586.1:0-12432 GCA_035694685.1 Pirellulales bacterium | reverse complement strand
GCTTGATGAGCCCGCTTTCATCCAGTCAACAGCGCGCTGCGCGCAAACCCGTGAAGGGCCAGGGCGACATAGCGGGCCGCACGCTCCTGGATGTTGCTTGACTGTGGCACGGCTGCCGCGGGGGCGGTCGCCGCACCTGGCACAGCCGGCGACTCCTTTTCGAGCCAGCCGGCAACCAACCTGCTGAGGAAATCATGGTCATGAGTACCGTCGAGATGCTCGAGCACCAGACGCGACGGCGTGCCCATGGGCACGGTTTCCAGCCGTAGATTGATGACGTTGCCGCCGTCGCGGGCGCGCAGCCGCGCGTACGGGCTGGCCACGGGAAACTCAGTCACGTCAATGCGGAAGGCCGGCCTAGTCAGAGTGAACTCCACCAGGCCGGACGTATGGCAATTCAGCAAGCGGACGGCGAGCGAGTCGGCGGCTTCGGCAGCGTCCGGCGCCCGATCGCCAAGCTGCGTGCGCGCGGCGGCGAGCAGTTCGGTAAAGCAAACGGGCAAGGGCCAGAATTTGGACAGGATCCCCATCGTCGCCTTGAGGAGGGGATCGTGCGTCACGAGCGTTGCGCCGGCGCGGCCGCGGAACTCCTCCTGCTGCCCGAAGGCAAAGTTAGGATTGGCCGACACCGGCTTGACCGCGGCAGCAACGTAAAAGTGCTTCACTGCGTCGTGCCGCAGGACGTGGTCCAGTGCAAGGGCGTCGTGACACAGCAGGGTCTGGCGGAACATGCGGTTGCGCAGGAAATCCATGTACTGTTCCATGTGCAGCAGGCCGGGCGAAATCTGCCGCAGGGTCTGCTCGGCTTCGGCGCCGAATCGGGAGGCGATCATGGCGCCGACATGGGCCTCGGCCAGGTATTGCAGCCCTTTGGCCGCCGCCCGCTCGGCAAACTGATGGAAGTAAAGCGGCTCGTTGTATTCTTCGAGGTGCTCGTGCAACAGATAGCTATCGGGGGTCTGGGCGAGAACGGCCAGCTCGCGGCAGAGCAACGTCGCGTAGCCGCCGTCGCCCTGCTGCACCGACTGGGCCAGGAAATTGAGCAGTTTACGGGCTTCCGTGATGCGCTCGCTTGGCTCGCTGAAGCGGTCCGTGTGGTAGCAGAGCATCTCGCGAATGGCGCCGCGCGCGTGCCAGCCGGGGTACGTGTTGTAGCTCACGTAAGCCACGCCGTTGGCCGACAGGTTTTTCCGGCAGATGTCGAGGATCTTGTCCTGAACTTCGGCCGGCACCCAGGAATAGACCCCGTGCGCGAGGATGTAGTCGAACGTACCGAAATCGTCGCCGACGTCGAGGATGCTCATCGCTTTCAGCTCGACATTGCCTAGCTTCAGCTCGCGCACCACGGCTTGTCCGTCGGCGATCTGCCGGCCGGAGAGATCAATGCCGACGAAGGTGCTGTCCGCGCTGGTGAGGGCGAGGGGAATGAGATTGCCGCCGCTGGCGCAGGCAAGTTCCAGGACGTGGCAACGGCGCGGCCGCGGCGCCTCCAGACCGAACAAGGCCGCGACCGCCGCCAGCCGCTCGGGCCGGGTCTGTGGAAAGGCGTTGACCGAATACGGCACCGCGTCATACGGGTTGCTGCCCAAACCAGGAGCGTTGCTCTCGGTATGGCTATCGTTAATCGCCCATCTCCAATCTCAGACGTCAACCCGAATTCTTAGCTCTGACAAAGCACGATGCTCTTACTCCTGAGCCTGACCCTTTGCCGCACCGTCCGCGATGTTCTTGCTGTCTTGAATGTCATACTGGTTGCTCGGATCGAGCCCGATCAACAGACCCTCGATCTGGTCGAAGTTGGCGCTGATCGTGGCGAACGCTTGTTTGGTGTCGGCCTGGAGATGATGAAATTCATACTTCATGTAGACCTGGTCGGCGGGCGTGGGCGTGGGCAGACTGCTGGTGCTCTGCACCTCTGCCAGGGCGCTGGTTACCGCCTGCTGCGCGCTCTGCGCCTGCTTGGCCAGGGCCTGGGGACTCGCGACATAGCTTGCGGGCAGGCCGCTAAGGCCCTCCAGGATGCTGTCGAGACCCGGAGTCGCAGCCGTACCCGTGCTGCCCGGCGTCCCAAGCAAGCCGCTGTCGATCTCGAGCATGCCGTTGTCGACTGCGGTAAAGTAGCTAACGATCGCCGGTGGCAGTTGCACGCCCAGGTTGATGAAGGCTTGCTCGGCCGCCACGAAATTGTTCTCCGCCTGAATGATGTTCCCTTCGATGCTCAAGAAGGCAGCCACCACGGCCACGTTCTGCGTGAACGCGCCGTTGGCGTCGGCCGCCAGTACCAGCATATCGTTGAGCAAACCGCCCGCGGGGCCGGGTGCCGTCGTTCCCGTTGAGAGAGCCAGTGCCGGGCCGAGGTTCGGGTCAAGATTGATGAGGCTGTTTTCCATCTCGGCGAATGACACACCAAATGACCACGAAAGAATTTCGATTTCACCCTTGTGCTTGTCAAAGACGGCGTCGCCACCACCGGGCTGGAATGTGGTGCCGGATGGGCTGCCTAAAACTTCCTTCTCCAGGGCGGCGGCCTCGGCGCCTGCGTTCTGGGCGGCTTTCACCAGCGCCTGGAGGCTGCTGATTGTCTCCTGGGAAAGGTCGAGCGTGTTCGTGCTCCCCGCCGTGCTCGCCTGCGCGTCCTTCAGCAGCAACTTGGCAACACGGGCCAGGTCCGCATCGTTCTGTGCCAGGTCGCCGTCAATTTTCAGGAAATAGTCCAGCTCCCCTGCATCCATCCTTCCGGGCGGCGTCTTTAAATAATGGCCAGTGGCGTCATTTGTTTTCAGTTCAATCACCTCGAAGTTGAGGAAGGCATTTTGGCCAGTCAGGAATTGGTTTGCGGTCTTGATGAAGGCGTCGACTTGGCCATCGCCGTTGAGATCGCTAGGGGGCGCGGTATCGGCGGTCAGCACGCCAAGGTCGTTGAGCAGCGCGCCCGCCGGCCCCGCAGCCGCGGTGCCCTGCAGGCCGAGGGCCGGACCCAGGTCGTTGGGGTCGGCGGCGATAAGCTGATACTCAATCTTCGCGAAAGCAAGCATGTCGTCGGCGGCCTCTCGCTCGATGCCTTTGATTTTTTGAAAGTAATCGACGGCGGCGGCGGACTGGCCCCCCTGCGCCGGCGTAAGGTTCTCCAACTGCGTTATCAAGGTGGTCGTCGCCTCACGCGCCGACTGGACCGCCGGAATCAGCTTGGCTTCCAGGTCGCTGGCCACGTTAGCCGGAAGAGCGAGATTGGCCAGAACCCCGTCGATGCCCGCGAACGTGTTAGATCCTTGCGGCGATCCGATAAAGTCGTCGTCGACCTGGACCATGTCGCGGTCGATCTTGAGAAAATAGTCGACCTGTGCGGCGGTCAGATTCGTCTTCAGCTCGATGGGATCGACCACCATTTTTATGCCGTCGACCTGAGTAATTTCGGTGAACTTATATTCGAACCTGAGGAACTCGTTGACGGCGTTTAGCGACTGATTCGACAGCGGGATGGGCGCTGTCGCGCTGAGCAAGACCCGGTCTTCAAGCTGCTCCACAGCCGCCAGGCACGGCCGGCCGCGCCCAGGTGTGTGTCCCTGCCGAAAGCCGGGCCGCGAACAGAGCCATTTCCACGAGGGCCGTGCAGACATGATCGTCTCCTTCTTAAGAAGTTGTAGAAATTCGCGCTAGCGGTTCTTCGCCGACGCAGGGGCGAAAAAGAGCAGCAACCGAATTTGCCGGTTTGCCCGGAGGCGATCTCCCGCTGGACGCGCACACCACACCAGACCGACGTACGTCAGAGTTCCCGGCAGTATGAGCGCGGCTGACAACCGCGGCAAGTATTTGGCAAGAAAAGGAGGTAAACCAAGGCAAACCAAGGGCAAATCAAGCCACGCAGCCTTTGGATTCGGCGGAGTGGGATGCGGCTCCCGGGTGGCGCGCGTTTTACGGCGTTCGTGGATGTCGAAGGCCCACCGCGATGGCGCCAACGCCCAAACGACCCGATCGTGTCGAGCCACACCTGGGCGTTGATGGCCATCGCCAAAAAACCACGGTTCGACGCCCAAGCGACAAGCAGGGTTGCGACTGAATCCCAATGGTTGCGCGACCGAATGTCACCGGGCCGCCGTGCTCGATACGCGGTGGAACGAGCGCCCAATCGAAGGGCCCCGTCCAATTCTCGTAACGCCGAGAAAGTGGTGGATGCGCAAATCCCTTTGTGGAAAGGACTTGTGGAAACGCCATTGGGAGGGTGTCCGCCCATTGGCGCCGCGCGCGGCGCCAATGGCTCAAGCGCTGAGGCCAATGGCAATGCGAACCGGATGCAGAGGACGGAGCGAAAGCGAGAAGCGGCGGGACGGAGGTTTGCGCCGCGCGCGGCGCAACTGGCATGCACGGCTTTGTGACGCATTTGCCCCGCGAGCGTCGAATGCGTCACACACTGAACTTAATACGTCAAAACTCGGACAGTGCGCGCAATTTAGGCAGATTGTCCACCGAGCCGGAAGTCTTCCATCTAGGCGAATCATCAGCGCGCAAGCAGGAACGGGTGACGTGAATCGAACCTCGCAGGCAATTCCGCCGCCCTTCTTGACGCGAAAAACAACCCAAGACTTTCTGCCGCATTTTGACAGCCCCCAGGCTGGCGTCCACCGCTTGTCATCGGTAAATGCGATCCAGTCGTCAACCAGCGATAAATCGTCGCTAACTACTGCTTCGATGTCGGCCTGCGATATCGAGGTGTGCTGAGTGTCGTAGCCCGTCTCATCGTAAAGTTGACGTGGTGTGCGGACGTGTTCTGAGCGATAGGCTCTTGCGAACGCCGCTATCCGCTTGGCACATTTGCGACGCATGCCCCTATGATAACGTGCGACTGGCGACGATTCAGCCTTGCAGGAACCGTCCCATCGGCAAAATATCCCCGTCGATGTCTGCCGGTTCATCATTCCAGAAGATCGGGGCGATGCCCAGGGTCTCTTGCTCTTGAATCAGGCAAGTCAGGTTGTGGCAGAGGAATTTAGACGCGCGATGCGACACGCGCGTCGCTTAATCGTTGCGCGGCGGCACGCCTGTGAAAAAGGGGGACAGGCAGCTCGCCACATGTTTGATGCGCGGTGTTTATTCGAGCCGCTCGGACCCAGTCCCCGTTTTTCAACAGGCTGCTAGCCCGGATTATTCACCCTCCAGGAAATTCACGAGCACACTGCGCGATTAGTAGCCCGACGTGTGAGCGAGGAAATCCGTTGCTCCTCCTCGCTTACGCGTCGGGCTTCCATGAGCCGGTGAATAATCCGGGCTAGCTCGAGAGCACCTCGCGATATAGGTTCTCGTGACGTTCGACCATCTGCTTTACGGTGAATTCACTCAGGATACGCTGCCGGGCCGCTTGGCCCAAGCGGCGCGCGAGCTCGGTGTCGTCGAGCACCTTATTCGCCTGCCGGGCGAAGGCGGCACGGTCGCCGACCGGCACGAGGTAACCGGTTTCGTCCGGTACCACCAGGTCGCGATTGCCCGAAATATCGGTGGCCACCACGGGTACGCCGGCCGACATCGCCTCCATGATCACGTTGGGCAGACCCTCGTATTCGCTGCCCAGCCAAAGCACGTCGAAATGCGGCATCAGCTTCGGCACGTCGGCGCGGTGGCCGAGGAAGTGCACTTTGTCTTCGATCCGCACCTGCCGTCGGTATTGTTCCAAACGGCCGCGCTGAGGCCCGTCGCCGACGATGAGCAGGTGCACGTCGTCGCGAATTACTTTGAGCAAGTCAGCCGCCCAAATCAAATCCTTGAATCGCTTCTGCGGCCAGAGCCGTCCCACCGCGCCGATCAAGCGGGCGTGTGGCGGCAGGCCCAGATCGGCAAGCAGCTCGCTGCGATTGACGTCCGTCGGCGGAGGCAAGTCGACGCCGTTAGGGATGACCACGAACTTCTCGGCGGCCAGCCCGTGCCGCGCGTAAAAATCTCGTATGCCGCCGCTATTCACGACGATGCGGTCGGTGCGCAGCGCCAGCCAGCGGTCGATCGCCAGTTCGTGCCAGACTTTCCAGGGATCGACGCAGCGCTCGGCGGCAACCAGCCGCTTGACTCCGGCCGCCAGAGCCGCACCCCGGCCATAGCTATTGGCGGCAAACAGCCACGTATGAACGAGGTCGGGCCTCAGTGCGGCAATGTGGCGTTTGAGCCTCCAAAAGGCGGCCGGATCGGCTTTGAGCGACTTGCCGATAACCGTGACGGGGATGTCCGCCTGCCGAAGGTCCGCCTCATAGGGTCCGCTGCGAGAGAGCACGCAGACGTGCGGATCGAACTCATTGCGCGCCAAACCGCGGGCCAGCAAGGTGAGTTGCTTTTCGGCGCCCGAACGGTCGAGCGTGGGAATGATGTGCAGGACGCGCGGCATGCCGTTATTTTACGTCGCCGCCGGCGTTTGGGTCGCGGACCATTTTGCCCGTGCGGTCTTCGCGATACGGCTTCTGAGCGCGATACAATTCGAGTCGCTCCTCGGCTTGCGCCTGGAACGCAGAATTCTGACCCGCCAACTCGATCGCCTTAAGTTGCCATTTGACGGCTTCCTGAAAGTCGCCCGCTTCGGCGTAGGCCGCGGCCAACGTGTCGATAAAGGCGGCTTTCTTCCACTCCGTCAGCTCGCACGCCTCGGTGGCGAATTCGACGGCCCGCTGACCGTTCAGGTATCGTTCGTCACTCGCGGTGGCACAGCGCCAGGCCGAGTTGTTCAAGGTCGTCGCATGGCCGAGCCTGGTTTCGGGCGGCACCGCGGGTGTGGAGAGCGGCGTGCTGGTATCTACAGCCGACTGATTTGGGGGCGGCAGCGATGGCTTCAAAAACTGCTTCCACGGCACAATCGTCAGAGGATCGGCGGTCAGCGGATCGGCGGCGGCCTTTGGTGTGGGAGTGTGGTCACCGTCATTCTTGATCTTGGGCTCGGGCAACGACGCGTTGTGTTCCAGACGCGCGGCTGCCAGACGGTCGGCATTCGATTTCTCGGTGGCGCCCAGCCGGTAATACACGTAGGCGCGGGCCTGCAGCATGCCGGCGTTCTTGGGCGAAAGCTGCGCCGCCTGGTTCAAATCGACGATGGCCTTCAGGTAATCGCCCCGTCGCGAGTGGATTTTGCCACGCTCGAAGCGGGCCTGTGCGTCCTTGGCATTGAGCCGAATCGCCTGGTCATAAGAGGCGATGGCCTGTTCGTCGTCGGACCTGGCGGCCCAGAATTGGCCAATGATAACGTAAGGCGCGGATTGGGCCGGGTCGTGCTTGAGGGCTTCCTGTGCACTGGCGAGCGCCGCGTCGCCGTCGCCGTTCGCCAAGAGGAGGGAAGCCTGATTCGCGTGCGCCGTGGCCAACCTGGGGCAAAGCCAAATCGCCTTCTTGACGTCTTTCAGGGCCTTGTCGGGCCGTCCTTTCAACCATAGCGCCCCGGCACGTCCATCGTAAGCTTCAGCGAACGTAGGATCGGACCGTATGGCGTCGTCGAAAGCATCGAGGGCCCGGTCCGCCTCATTGTGCGTCAAGCACACCGCTCCACGCAGAAAGTTGGCTTCTGGGAACTCCGCGTCGAGCTGCAACGCCTGGTCGAGATCACGGTGAATTTCGGCGGGGAAAGCGCCGCGTTTGCCGGCAGCGGCGGCGCGGGCGACATAGGCAAACGCTGTGGGATGACGCTCGATGTCGGCGGAAAAGCGCTCGACCGCCTCCCAGATCGGCACGACCTCGCCTCGCTGGACCCAGCCGCGGCCCAGCCAAAGCCAGGGGCCTTGCACCTTCTGTATGCGCTCGATGACGCCGGCGCGCAGCAAACCAATCTTTTGGCTTCCAATCCGGAAGTGAACACCGGGCTGCCGGGCCATGACTTGGCTGCCCACTTGCAGGGGTGGCGAGGTAACGCCTTCTTCGGCTAAAACTGCGGATGCCAACAGCAGCGCCAACAATCCTGCTCGCGGAATAAGCATGAACATGAGAAGCCTGTTTGCCAACGAAAAGACCGTCGTGGGATCCCCTAACCAAAGCCGGGCGCAACCATTCAGCGAGAAAATAGGCCCCGCGGCGCACCGTGGCAAGAGCAGAAAGCAGGTCAAGTGAGGGTACAAATGAGCAGACTAAAATATGGCGATTTTTTTCTCTACATGGTACGCGAACTCGCAGCCCTGCGTTATATTGGGGGGGCAGGCTTAGGCGATTTCGGTTAAAGTAGAGCCCTTGCGGCGGACTCCTGAACCTTGGCTCCGCCCTATCGCCCAGGTGCCGATCGGTGCGTCTGACGATTACCATTCTCTCTGGAACGCGCGCTGGACAGCGCTATGCTGTCGCTCCAGGCGACACTCTGCGCATCGGGCGGACCAGCAAAGCAGACGTGGCAGTGGCCGACGATCCCACCATGTCGGCCGTACACTATGAGCTTCGCTGCAGTGACGACCAGGCCACTGTGCTCGACTTGCAGAGTCGCAATGGACTCTTTGTCAATGGCCAGCCCGTCGGAGAAGCCGTGCTGAGCGACGGCGACCAACTCCGCGCCGGCCGCACCTTTTTTGGAGTGGCGCTGGAGGGAATCACCGAGGAGGCGATTTCGCACGACCCCAATGACGAAACGCGCGCCCCCGGCGCTACCGATGCTACCCATGCGCCTGGCTCCGCGCGGCCCATCCGAGAGGTCGCCGGCAGTCCGCCGCCGTTGGGAACGATGGTATTTGCCGGCCGTATGTGCGACGATTCCTCGAACGAGTCGGGAACGCTTGACGGCTCGACGATTGGTCCACGAATCATTGCGCAACACCGAGAAGCCATCGAGCGACTTTATGCGGTGGTCGACGGATCGACCGCTCAGGCGCTGATTCAGCAGGCGAAGCGCAGCAACTTACGGACGGAAAACCTCGTGGCGGCTGGGTCGTCACCCTATTTGAATGCCGTGTCGCCTTACCTGGTCGACGTCTCGGACGACGACGACTTTGCGGTCCTCTGGCAACAAATGCTGGCTCAGGGGCCGGGCATTCTGATCGAATCTCGGTCCGACTTCAATGAGGTCCTGGTCCATATTCGCAGCATCTTTTGCCGGCGTGACGAAGACGGACGGACTTCTTTCTTTCGCTTTTACGAGCCCGGCCTGCTCTATGCGTGGTTGCAGGAGTGTACGCCACCCCAATTGACGAGTTTTTTCGGCTGTTTCAGCAGCGTGGTCCTGGCCATCGACGCCGGCACGAGACTCTTGCGGTTGACGCACGACAAGGGCGCGCTGGCCGAAGAGGCGCTTTCCGCCGGGTAAGGCAGCCCGAGAAAAAATCTACCGCGCGGCAATGGCGGTGCGCATGTGGCACAGCCGCCCTCGGCTGTGGCTCCGTCGCCTTTGGCGACCGCCAACGCAGCCGAGGGCGGCCGGGCCACATGGGGTAGATTGTTTTCCGCCGGCTGCCTAAGCGAGCTTGACCGCTCCGCCAGAGCAAAGCTATAAGTCCGCCGCGAGACTTTACGAACACGCGGCAGGATCGAGCACGGATGCTCCCCCAACCTCATTTTTTTCGCTCCCAAGATGGCCTGGGAGTGCTGGCCAAGGTCCGCGTTCGGTCCTGCTCCGAAACGATTTGCGTCGACCTTGACGGCACGCTGATTCGCACAGACACGCTCTGGGAGTCACTGCTGCTTTTGGCCAAAGCCCGGCCTTGGCATCTGTTCCTGGTCGCGGTCTGGCTTTGTCGCGGAAAAGCTCATCTGAAACGCCAAATTGCCTCGCTGGTGACGCCGAACGCCGCCCTCTTGCCTTATCGGCCTGAGGTGCTGGACTCGCTGCGCGACCTGAAAGCTACTGGCAGCACCGTCTACCTCACCACGGCGGCCGATCAACGCATCGCAGATGACGTGGCCAGCCATCTGGGCCTCTTCGACGCCGTGGTCGCGAGCGACGGCGCGACGAACTGCTCGGGCACGAATAAGCTAGCTGCCATCCGCCGCCGACTCGACGGGGCGGGCTTCACGTACTGGGGCGACTCGCGTGCCGACCTGCCTCTTTGGCAAGCGGCTGACGAGGCGTGCGTGGTCGCGCCTACGAGCGGCCTGTGGAAAGCCGTGCAAAAAGTATCTCCCCGTGCGAACGTGACGGTCCAACGACACGCTCGCATCAAGCCGTTCGTCTCCGCACTGCGTCCTCATCAGTGGTCGAAGAACCTGCTCCTGCTGCTGCCGTTGTTTTTGGCGCATCAGTGGTACGATTGGGGCAAGCTCGCGCTCGGTCTGATGGCCGTGGCTGCTTTTTCGGCGGCGGCCTCGGCAATTTACATCGTCAACGACCTGCTCGACATCGAATCGGACCGCCGACATCCCACCAAGTGCCGCCGCCCGTTTGCAGCGGGCGAATTGTCCATTCCCGCGGGGCTCGCGCTGGCAGCCTGCGCGGCAGCGACCGCTTTCCTGCTGGCAATCGCCTGTCTCACGCCGTCGTTCACCGCCTGGCTCGGCATTTACCTGCTGACTACTACAGCATATTCAGTATCGCTTAAAAAGCGGGTCGTCATCGACGTCATCGTGCTCGCCGGGTTGTATACGCTCAGAATCTCGGCCGGCGCAGCGGCGGTAACCGTGCCCGTCTCGCCGTGGCTGCTGGCCTTTGCCATGTTCTTTTTCCTGAGCCTGGCGCTCGGCAAGCGCTACATTGAGCTGAGACGCATGGGCGGAGCAACGGAATCGGTGTTGCCCGGCCGCGGGTATTGCGCCGACGACGCACAACTGCTGGAACAAATCGGTCCGACGAGCGGCTATCTGGCGGTGCTCGTATTTTGCCTTTATATCGACAGTGGCGCGGTGACGCGCTTTTACCACCACGTCGAGCTGCTATGGCTTGTCTGTCCGTTGCTGCTGTATTGGATCACGCGATTTTGGCTGCTGGCTCGGCGCCGGCAAGTACACTACGACCCCGTGGCGTTCGCCCTGAAAGACCGCACCAGCCTGGCCGTGATTGCGGCTACGGCCGCCACCGTGCTGCTGGCCGCGAATTGATCCACAAGCATGTCGTCTTCTTCGCCAACGCCGATGGGCTACAAAGCCTTGCTATATGTACCGGCGCTGGTTTACTTGCTGATCACCGCCTGCTGGCGCCATCGCAATGCCGACCCTTTGACCGGCGACGAAACGTTTTATCTCTTCGTCACCGAAAGCCTCGTCGACGATTTCGACGTGGACGTTAAAAACAACCTGCAAAAGTTCGGTTTTCGCTCGGCCCACCTGCAAGAATCGCAAAGCATTGAAGGGCCGCACGGCTGGTTCAGCGTTCATAACCTCGGCCTCTCAGCGCTGATCGCCGTGCCGTGGGCCGTACGCGGCGCGTGGGGCGCCCGCCTGGCAATGGCCTTGTGCTGCGGACTGGCGGCGCCGATGCTCTACCGGGCCATCAATCGCGTCTGGAATTGCCCCAGAAACTCTTTTTTGTTTGCCACGGCGTTGGCCCTCGGCTTGCCGCTCTTGCAGGCCTGCAACCAGATTTACCCCGACCTGTTGGCCGGCATCTTGCTGTTGTTCGCGGCCGAGCAGGCGCTGGCAGCCAAGCCTGCGGTGTTGCCGATTCGTTGGCGCGACTTGCTTCTGCCCGCCGCCCTGGCATTTTTGCCCTGGCTGCACATCAAGTACGTCGCGCCTGCGTTGATCGTTTTGGCCTGGCATGCCGACGCCACGCGCGGGCGGCGTTGCCTGACCCTGGGGGCCGCATTGGTCGCCTCGTTGGCCCTCTTGGCCTATTACAACGCCTACGCGTTCGGCAAGATGACCGGCCCCTATACGGACGACGGCCTCACACTGCATCGCAACAGCTTGATCGTCTTGCTCGGCCTGCACTTCGACCAGGCTCAAGGAATGTTTCTACAACAACCGCTGTGGCTGCTGGGCGTCGTTGGCCTGGGGCCGATGTGGCGATGCTGCCGGCGCGGGTGCCTTTGGTGGCTGCTGCTGTATGCCGCCACGATCGTGCCGAATGCAATGCACCCCAATTGGTACGGCGGCTACTCCTATCTTGGTCGCTTTGGTGCCACGGGCGTCTTGCTGTGGGCTATACCTCTGGCCTACGGTGCGCGGCGGTTATTTGCCGACGGAAAATGGGCGCCGGTCGCACTGGCCTTGATGTCGCTGGTGTTGCAAGGTTGGCTGGCCAGTCACTGGCTGCGTGCGGACCGGCTGCAGTTTGGGTGCCTTTTTCCCGAAGACGTTTTTACTTGCCAT
This sequence comes from Pirellulales bacterium, assembly GCA_035694685.1. Classification (GTDB taxonomy): domain Bacteria; phylum Planctomycetota; class Planctomycetia; order Pirellulales; family JAICIG01; genus DASSFG01. The sequence goes on along the minus strand of DASSFG010000586.1, from coordinate 255 downwards.
AGCATGTATCCCGACTCATTCAAACCCTATCTACCTTATTGGCTGCCCGACGGCGACGTTTGGCGGTATCCAGCGAACTTTGCAGCGCTGGCCGTCGCAGGCGGTGCGCTGAGCTTCGGCGTAGCGATCACCCTGCTCGCGAGGCACCGCGCTCTTGGCGGGTCGCCGGGTAGTGGCCCTAAACGTCAGGCTTTCGAATCTGACGGACGTGGCGATCGCCTCCGTCAGGCTGAAAGCCTGACCTACATAGCGGGG
>DASSFG010000585.1:0-8333 GCA_035694685.1 Pirellulales bacterium | reverse complement strand
GGCGGAACGAGACGGCTATGGTGGCAAAGGCGCAGCGCGCTGCGCCTTTGCGGAGATTAGCGGCGAAGAGAGCGAGGAGGTTGCGCCGCGCAAGTGTCACGAGCGCCAACCTGGGCCGTTTGGCAGCTTGCAAGCCTGCACCACCCAGTTTCGATTCATGGTGGGCAATGCCCACCCTACCAGGCTCTCGCAGAGCGAGATCGACATGGTGGCAAAGGCGCAGCGCGCTGCGCCTTTGACGCGAGGAGCGGCGGAGGGTGGGAGGAGGTTGCGCCGCGCGCGGCGCAAGTGGCCAAGCGCGCCGCTCCGGTCCGTTTGGCAGGTTGCAAGCCTGCACCACCCAGTTTCGAGTAATGGTGGGCAATGCACACCTACCACGCGTTCGATTCATGGCAGGCAATGCCCACCCTACAAATTCGTCATCGGCAGCCGAGGCGACGCGCGCGTCGCTTGGTCGCGGAGGTCTCGACGCCGAGGTCGTCGTGACGGGGCACGGCCGCGCCCTGGGAGCTGTCCTCGACGCGCGCCGCTCGTTTACAAGGTGAATTTCCGTCGTTGAGGTTTTTGGTGGGCGACATCGACGACGCCGGCGATGTGTCGCGCGTCGGACGCCACGACGCGATCGTCGCAATGCTGGTGTTCAAACGGCCTGGCGGCGAGTCATGGCAGCGGCCGGTCGGGTTCGCGAATCTCGGTCAGCGTGTTGATAGGCGGCGACTCAAGAGTCTGCTCGATGCCGCTGGGCCAACGGATTTCAATTCGCTCGATGCGGTCTTGTTTACCCAGGCCAAAGTGCAGCGTCTTCGACGATTGCGAGAGATAGCCGCCCGCGGCTTGCACCTGCCGAACCATAACACGGTCGCCCCAGTGAAGCTTCACGAGCGCCCCAATCGCGTCGCGGTTGCTCCTCGTTCCGACCAATCGGAACTGGACGAAGTTCTGCTGGGGAAACTGGTTCACGTATAAATAGGGGCGGTCGTTGAAGTTGTTGACCACCAGATCAAGCCGGCCGTCGCCGTCGAAATCGGCCGTCGCCGCGCATCGCGAGCTACGGGCCGCCGGCTTGCCGCCGATCTTTTCCGGCAGAAAGCGGCCTTCGCGGGGCGGTTCGATGCCTTCTGCGGCGGCCGCATCGACGAACGTGCCGTCGCCCCGGTTCATCATCAAGTACGACGGGTGATAAAAAAACGGGTAGCCCATGCCGGAGGGAAGAAAGACGTCTTCTTCGCCGTCATTATCGAAGTCTCCCACGGCAACTCCCCACGGCCAAAACGTCTCCATTCCGGCCTCGTCAGACACTTCGGCGAAGCGGCCATTGCCTTCCTGGTGAAAGAGCGTGTTGCCGAACCGCATTAAACGATAATCGATGCCTAACCGCGTGACCCATTTGGCTTCCTCCCCGAGCAATTGCCGATTGAGCTCGACCTTGTTTCCCAACAGGAAGCGGTATTTCCGCCGCGGCTCGATGAGCGACTCTTCGTCGAATTCCATCCACATATCGGAGTGCATGTCGGCCACGAACAGGTCGAGGCGGCCGTCGTTGTCGTAGTCGAACGCTTTACAGCCGATCGCGCCGTAAGAAGTAACGAGCAGCGTTTCGCGAGTGACATCCTGGAAGTGCCCTTGGCCATCGTTGGCGTAAAGGTGGCTCAGGCCGAACATGTTGGTTACGAAAATGTCGAGATCGCCGTCTTCATCGAAGTCGAAGATGGCGACGTCACCGCTCCAGCCCTCGCCGATCAGACCGGCCTCGCGCGTGTGATTGGAAAAGGTCCCATCGCCGTTGTTTCTCAACAGCAGGTTTTCTTCGAGGTCCCGCGATGGATCGACGTTTTCCCAAAGAAAAGCCGGCCCCAGATAATGCTTGGTGATGTGGTCGTATTCATCCGAGGTCCAGCGGGCGGTGTTTGTGACGAACAGGTCGAGCAGGCCGTCGTTATCGTAGTCGAAGAAGGCGGCCGACTGCGAGTGAGCAAGGCAAGCGGCGCCGGCTGCCTCCGTGACGTCCTCAAACCGTCCGCCGCCTTGATTCTCGAACAGCACGTTTCCGCCGCGGGTGCTCGTGACGTAAAGATCCTGATCGCCGTCATTGTCATAGTCGCCGAAGGCGCCCCCGACGCAGATGCGATCGGCCAGCGCCAAGCAAGGGTTTTCGCTCGTGACGTTCTGAAACGTGCCGTCGCCCCGGTTGCGAAACAGGGCGTTCGGGCCGAGTTGATTGAGAAACAAAAGATCGTCTCGTCCGTCGCCGTCATAGTCGGCGGCCAGCACCCCGCAACCGTGATCGTAGAGATTGATCTTGAACTTCTCGCCCTGTTCGTCGGGCAAGAACCGCATGCGAAAATCGATTCCCGCCTCGGGGGCCCGGTCAACAAACCCGGCTCCGCGCGGCGGAACGGCGTAGTGTGGGTGTAAGATAACATAGGCCAGCGCGGGAATTGCGAGCAGGGCCAATAGCGCCAGTCGAGCAAGCTGGTTGGTGTGATTTGGCATCTTTCGAGTTGGGCTATTCGTCGACGGCTTCGCAGATTTCCGTGAGGGTGTCGACCTGCGGCGATTTCACGATCTGGCGAATTCCACTGGGCCAACGAATCTCGGCCCGGTCGATCCGAGTATTTTCGCCCAGTCCAAAGTGCAGCGTCTTGGACGACTGCGACAGATACCCGCCCGCGGCCTGCACCTGCCGCATCAGAACCTGGTTGCCACAATGAATTCTCACGACGGCGCCCACGGCGTCGCGATTGCTTTTCACACCCCGCAAGCGGAAGGCGGCGTAATGCCGCCGAGGAAACTGGTTTTTGAAGTAATAGGGACCATCATTGAAATTGTTGACGACCAGGTCCAACTGCCCGTCGCCGTCGAAGTCGGCGGTTGCCGCGCACCGCGAGCTGCGCACGGCGGCCCGGCCTCCAATGCGGTCGGGCAAAGTGGTTCCCTGGCGAGGCGGCTCAATGCCCTCCTGGCCCGCGCGATCGACAAAAGTGCCGTCGCCTTGGTTCATCATCAGGGCCGAAGGCCAGTAGAAATATGGAAAGCCCATGCCCGACGGCAGGAATACGTCGACGTAACCGTTGTTGTCAAAGTCGCCGGTCGCCACGCCCCAGGGCCAAAACGTCTCCAAATTGGCGGCCTCGGAGCGCTCCGAGAATCTGCCATTGCCCTCGTTGTGAAACAGCGTGTTGCCGAAAATGAGTCCCTCGTAGTCGGCCCCCAAGCGGTCAATGACCAGCCGGTCGCGGTCCTTGGCCTGCCGTTGAGCTTCGCCTTTGGGACCGCCGCGAGTCGAGTATTTTTTCCGGGGCTGCACGAGGAATAATTCGTCATCGCCGACCCACATATCGGAGTGCATGTCAGCGATAAACAGGTCGAACCGACCGTCGTTGTCAAAATCGAACGCTTTCGCACCGATCGCGCCCATCGACGTATCGCCGAGCGTTTGCCGCGTGACGTCTTCGAAGGCGCCTCGGCCGTCATTGCGATAGAGTCGGCTCAGGCCGAACATGTTGGTCACAAAGACGTCGGCGTCACCGTCGTCGTCATAGTCGAAGACGGCAACGTCTCCGCCCCAGCCGTTTCCGGCCAGGCCTGCCTCGTGGGTGACGTCGCTGAACTTTCCCTGGCCGTCATTGCGATAGAGGAAGTTTTCTTCGCGGTCTTGCATGTTGTAAATGCGCGACCAAAGATCTTCGGTGCCGCGGTAGTAATTGTCTTCCGGGTCGAGCTCGTCCGTCGTCCAGCGCGCCGAGTTGGTCACCAGCAGGTCCAGATCGCCATCGTTGTCATAGTCGAAAAAAGCCGGGGTCTGCGAATGGGCCACACAGTCCACGCCCGCTTGCCGCGTCACGTCGTGGAACCGGCCGCCGCCCTCGTTTAAGAACATCACGTTGCCGCCGCGAGTGCTGGTAACGTAGAGATCCTGGTCGCCGTCATTGTCGATGTCGCCAAACGCAGCGCCGACGCAAATCCGATCGGCCAATGCTAATTGCGGCGACCCGGCAATGGCATTCTCGAAGCTGCCGTCGCCGCGATTGCGATAAAGGCCGTTTGACCCAAGCTGATTGAGCAGCAGTAGGTCATCGTCGCCGTCTCCGTCGAAATCGGCCACTGCGACGCCGCAGCCGTGATCGTAGAGGTTCACGCGGAAGTTGGCGCCCTGCTCGCTCGGCAGAAAATTCATGTGGAAGTCGATGCCCGACTCATCGGCCGCGTCATAAAAACCTGGTTTCGGCGGGACATCATCGGTCGACGAGGCGCCGCTCCAATGAACGGCTGCAAAGGCCAGCGCCGCGGCCATGCAGGTCAACAGTCCTGCCAATATGAGGCCCTGGCTGGAAGTTGGAGCAGAACGACTCACAGAGCTGATAGAGAGCTATGGCTGATGCTAAGAGCGCCGGCCGGCAACGGCTGACGACGATAAGGCTTACAAGGTCATTATAGCTTCGACCGAGCGGCGACTAGTGTCTTGGCGATGAAAGAATCACGCGCAGTGGTTCGCATTTTGCCGCCTGGAAAAGTAACCGTTCCCTTGGCGATCGACACTTTAATGCAGGTGGGGCTCCCACCGGCTTGTCAATGGAACAAGCGCAGTTCTGAACAGAGAACGGGCAAAAAATGCAGGCATATTTTCAGAGCGCCGGCCTCATGCCGGTGATGGTGGCTGTTTGCGCCTTGTTAGCGGTGGCGTTGCGGTTGCGGCGGACGGCGCGTGGATCACGACCGGTAAGTCGCCGGCAGGGCCTCGCGTTGGGCGTTACGAGCAGCGTGACGTTGTTATTTTTGGCCTGGTGGTGTGGCCTGCGCGAGACGTTGCCTGACGCCGTCAACGTGGCGCCGATTGACCCCGCCGGAGTAGAGGCTTATCTCTCAGGAATGCGCCGCGCCCCGCCGAGTGCAATGGTCTACGACGCGAGGGCGGGCAAGTTTCTCGCTGTCGGAGACGTCTTTCCCAAGTTTGAAACCAAGGGCTGGCTCAACGGATCAGGCGGCCTGAATCTGGCGCCTGGCGGTGGCTTGACGGTGATCGACGTTTGGAATGAGGAATGTCCGGTTTGTCACGAGGCGGCTCCGGCTTTGGTACGTCTGTTCGAAAAATACCAGCCCCGGGGAGTCCGCTTTCTGGGCCTGACAGTGCGAAAGAAAGCTGAGGCCCGCGCCTTCGTTTCCATCCACGGCATCGCCTGGCCAAATGGTTACGGAGCAGCCGAATTAGGCAAAGCGGCGCCGCAAGTTTTCGTGGTCCACGGCGACAGAATTGTCTGGCACGACGACCGCCTGCGCTATCGCCACCTTCCCGACCGTCTGGCAGTGGAACTGGACAGGGCCATCCGCAGAGAGCTGAGCGTCATACGCAGAGAGCCGAGCCGGCAGGCGCACGTCAGTAGCGAGCCTTCATCTGCGCCGGCCACTTGATGCGGTTTAATGCCGACCTTGCATCGGCATTTGTGGGATCAAGCCCCAGCGCGACTTCAAACCACTTCTTTGCCAGTGGGAATTTTTCCAGTCTGACGGCCGCCATACCGAGGCGATACCTTAGCTGCGAATCCTGCAGATCACGACGTGCCTCATCGGTCAAGGCGCCGTACTCGGCTTCGAGGCGGTCAATTTCTTTGAGGCGGCGCTCGAATTCGGCGACCTTGTCGCGCTGGTTCGTCCGTTGGTAAGCGATTTGCAGATCATATAAGATGGCGGCGTCTTTTGGCGCCAGCTTAAAGGCGGTTTCGAGCGACTGCACCGCGGCAGCGTATTGGCGGTTTTTCAAGAGCATTTTCCCCTTTAATCCGAGTGCGCGGACGAGTTCCTCGTCTTCGCGCAGCGACTGCTCAAGCATCTGCCAGGCCGGCGCGTCGTTGCCGAGGCTGAACTCGCACTCCGCGCGGTAGGCCAGCACCTCAGGCGAAGATGGGCACTCGGCGAGCACGTTGAGTGCTTCCACCTCTTGATGGACCCGATGGAGCACGTCGGCCAATCGCAGGCGGATCTCATCGTTATCGTCGCGCTCCGGCGCGCGACGCAGGGCCTCTCGATAGGCCGCCACCGCGCCTTGGGGGTCGGCATTGTCCGTGCAAATGAGCCCAATCAAGCGGTGCGGTCCCGGGTCGTCGGGAGCCAATTCCGCGGCCTTCTTTAACGCGTCACGTGCTAGTTCGACGGCCCCCAGGTCGTAATAGGCGACACCCAGCCAACGGTAAGCGTCGGCGTTCTGGGAATCGAGCTTGATTGCCGCGGCCCAGTCTTTGCCGGCCTCGAGCAGATGGCCCGTCTGATACAAGCAGGCCCCGGTGAGCACAAGAGCTCGCGGCTGAATCGCAGGCTTCGTGGCCGCTACGGCAAAGTCGTAGAGTGCCCGTTCGGGGTCATTCCTGGCGAGCAACAACTTGCCCGACAAAAGGTTCGCCTCGGCCTCAACTGCGGGCATGGCTTGCAGGCCAAGAAGCTGGTAGCGAATGGTTTCGAAATCGTTCGCATCCCCCGCTGACAAGGCCCGCGCAGCGCGGTGCTCGGGCGACTGCCAGCACCACCAGGACCAACCGGCGCCGCCAAACAGGCAGCCCAGAACAAGGCAACGGAGCAGTGCGTCAGCGAGCCGGTGACGGCGGCGCTGCCGACGCGGGGTAATCTCGCCAATGCCCGGCGAGCTGGGGGCCGTGCCGCCAGACGGCATCTCCACTAGTCCGTTCATCAATCTGCGGGATCAGCGTTCTTCGAGGCCCATGCGAGATGTTGCTGGGCCGCTTCTCGTTTGCCAATGGCGCGATAATAATCGGCCAGCGCTTTGTGCGTTCTCTGGTGCGAAGTATCACAACGCAGCGCGGACTGTAACCAGATGTATGCTTCGCGGTAGTTGCCCTGGTCCAGCAAGATCTCGCCGGCCTCGCAACGCGGGAACGGATCGTCGGGTGCGCCGATGATGACGTGCACCAGGTCACTGAGCCGTTTGTTCTGTTCGTCGAGCTTGACGCTCCGTGCAAAATGTTCTTCGGCCTCTTCCCCGCGCTTGAGGCGAGACAACACGAGACCGAGCGCGTAATGCGCGGTACGGTCGTTCGGTGAAATCTGCAAGGCCTGCTCAAGGTAATCGACCGCCTCCTGGTAAGCCTTCCTGGCAATCGCCACCTGGCCAAGTTCCACCAGGGCGAACGTCTTTTGAGCCGGGGAAAGCTCGGAGTCCAGGCTGCCGCGCAGCCCGCTCTCGGCGGCTTCCAGGTCTCCCAGGCTGCGCTGGCAGGCGGCGATGGCAAACACAATCGCGGGATCGTCCGGATCGAGCTCGCGGCAAAGCGAGAATTCTTCCAGGGCATCGGCGGCGGCCCTGTTCTCCAACAAGACATGGCCAAGCTTCAAGTGAGCGGTGCGGTTCTTGGGATCGAGACGGACGAGGGTCCGGTATTGCTCCACCTCGCCGTTGGTATCGCCCACGGCGTGTAGCAACTCCGCTTTCAAAGCCCGCGGTTGAGGCGCCTCGGGGCGCCATTCAATCCAGTAATCGAGGCAGGTGTTCGCTTCGCGAACGTACAACGACGCCAGGTACCCCTTGACGAGACATTCGTAGATCTCACCGGCGATCTCGTCGCTGCAGCCGCTTTTCAACAGCGTAAGCAGATATTCTTCGGCCGCCTTATCGCCGTTCTGGAAATCCGTCATGGCGTCTTGGCGCAGCAGGTCTTTGCGTGGCCAGCCGAGCTCGCCTGCGCGCTTGAAGTAATCGCGGGCCTGTTGAATTTTGCCTGCGCGCCGGCGACAGATGCCCAACAGATAGGGCACTTCGGCCTTTTGCGGATAGCGCGATTCCAACTCGCTCAGAATCTCGATCGCTGCAGGCGTCTCCTCGCGATGGACCAATTCTCGCGCCGCGGCCATGCGCGAGCGAAGTTTCCACTGATTGTACACGAAGGGCGCAGCGGCAAGGCCGAGCAGAACAGCGGTAAGGGCCGCTGCCCAGCGCAACCAAGTTCGCCTGCTGTTGCCTGCCATTCGTGGTCGACGCCAAAAAAGCACTTACGGGTCAGTCTTTCAAGTCGAACTTGAAAGGTTCGTTGCCTGACGGCTTGACGGTCGCCTCCAGGCCCGATTTTTCTGCGTCGGCATAAATCTCGGGAATCACCGCTTTGCCCGCCGCACGCGACCCGCTGAGATAACCGGCCATGCCCGTGGGCGCTCCTCCACCGGGAGCCGACGGCGCCGACGCCGAGCTCTCCGCCTCACTGACGGGCGGGGGCTCAGCATCGCCACCACCACCCGCCACTTCTCGCTTTTGAACGGCCACTTTGTAGTCGCCCGGAATTGCCCCGGCAGCGCTCTGCGTGCCACCCAAATAGGTATTGAGCGTGAAGTTG
>DASSFG010000584.1:0-25466 GCA_035694685.1 Pirellulales bacterium | reverse complement strand
CGTTGCGCCCGGTAATCGCGCACGGCTATTTAGCGCACGCTGCGCACCCGTTTGGGGGCGGCGACGTGCGGGGCTTCCTCGGCCGGCTGGTCAACGACAGACTCGGCGTCCGACGATTTGTCGGCGGGCAAGTCGGCGTAGTAAAGCGTCGTCTCCTCTTCCGTAAGCCGAGTGCCGAGCGATTTGCACTGTAGCTCAACTCGGAAACGATGCACGCCGGCGGCAGCGCCTTTGGCGTGGATGGTAAACGACTTCTCCTGACCGGGACCGAGCGACGGAATCGTCTCGAAGACCACACCGGCGGCAGACACGGAATGCGCCGCGCCATCGACGGCGACGGGCTCCACCCCCTTTGAGAACTGAGCAGTTATCTCGACTCCGTCGGCGGCCCGGTCGCCACGATTGCGGACGCGCACCTCATAGACCGAATCCTGGCCGATCGGCACGGCGCCCGAGGGATCGGAGATGTCGAGCACCAGATCGGCGACGGCGATCACCTCGGTCGTGGCCAGGTTGGTGTGCTTCAGACCGCCGTCGGCTTCGGCCACCGCTTCCAGGCGGTTTTCGCCCGGCGTCTTTACCAGGCACTTAACGGTGAAGAGCTGCTCGGCGCCGGCGGCCAGCGACGACAGCGACCAGGTGGCCCGTGCGTGCTTGACGTCGATCTTGCCGTCGTGCGAGGCCGCCACGCACTCGGCCCCTTCGGGCAAGATAGCGGCAATCTTTACCCGGCGGGCTGGAGCGTCGCCCGGGTTGCGGACGCGCACCCGATAGGTGGCAGGCGCACCGGCATACTGGCGCGCCGGGCCGACGACTTCGACTTGCACGATCGGCTGGCGCACGGTGACGTCTTCGGCGGCGGCCACGTTCAGCCCGCCATCGGCGGTCGCCCGGGCCTGGATTGAAAGCTTGCCGCCCTGGCGGGCCACCAGCTCAATCTCGACGGTTTTTGTCTCGCCGGCGGCCAGCGTGCCGAGGCGGTGCGTTGCCGGAGCGCCATCCTCAGGCGGCAAGGGCAGCAAATGGATAACGGTGTTTTCGGCCGGACCATTGCCTGAATTACTGACGCTCAAGCGGTAGATTTCCTTCTCGCCGCAGAGCACTTCCGTAGCGCCGTTGATGTGCAAGGCGAGTCGCGCCTCCTGGACGTCCAGCTTGGCGGTGGCGGCGATTCCGGCACAACCACAGCGCACGTCGAGGTCGATCTTGGCACTGTCGTGCGGCACGATGCGCAAGGTCAGTTCCTCTCGCTTGCCGGAGGTAAGCTTGCGAATTGCCCATTGCAGCGCCGTGCCGGTCGCCGCCCGATCGACGGTGCCGGTGCTTGGCAGGGTGGACGCCAATTCGGCCGTTTCCGGCAGCGAGACCATCACCACAACGTCATTGGCGGCTTGCTCGCCCTCGTTGGCGAGTACCAGGTGGAACTCGCCCGCCTGGCCGACGTCGAGACGCTTGGGGCCGCTCGCGCGGAGAGTGATTTGGGGCATGGTTCGGGTAAACAGTGTGCCGCCGTGATCGTCGCGGCCAGCAGGCGCTTTCTTTTCCGTATGCACGGCCTTGGCCGGCGCCTTTTGTGGCTGAGCAACCGGCAACGGGTTGGCAGCCGATTCGTCTTCGTCAGGGGCACCTTGGTCGTCGGCGCGCAATTGGGTGGGTTTCGCCTCAGCCAGCGTCGGTTCACCATCAGAAGAAGACACGACCGTTTCGTCTGGCTGCGAACGCATCGCCGTGCGGCGGCTGGAGCTTGCTCCATCGCTTGACGAAGTAATGGATTTCGTTGCGTTCGTCGTCGAGCTGGGCTGTGCCTGATGAACCGACTGACTGGTCAATCGCGGCGGCGCTGATTTAGGAGCGCGGGTGTGTACGTGCTGCGGCGTTGGATCTTCCTCGCCCACGAGGGAACGGCGCAGACGACCGAACCGCTCTGCCAGCGGGCCACGATTCGTCGCTACATGTCGCTGTTCCTGACCGGCAGCCGATGAGTAAAACTGAACGAGCGCCGCCAGCGCCAGACAGAGCGAGCCGCAGGTAAGACGTAGCATGATGGATCCTGCTGTTACACGTTGCGCGAGATATACCGTTCCATCGCGACTTATCGGCAGTAACAAAAGGCGGGGTTTAGCCAGATGAGAGAGAAGCAAGGTCGGTTAGGGGCGGAAGGGTCAACGCCGCTTGCCTACCTTGTCAGTCGTCGCGTACGCCAGCCACGGCTTCTTTCCAGGCGCGAAGCGCGATTTCGGCAAAGCTGCTGGTGAGAAAGCCTAGAAAGCCGCCGACGGCGGCGGCAGACACGGTGCCCACGACAACACCCGCATAGCCCGCGCGGTCGAGGCTCAAAAGCGCCAACGCCGTGCCGCCCAGACTGCCGCCCGTTATGGCCCCGAGGCTCGTTGCAACAAACATCGGCCAGCCTGGCCGCAAGCTCTCGCTGAGCCGTACGGCGCCTCGGGCGACGGAGACGCGCGGCCCTACTTTGCCCGGGGCCTCCGTCTCGTCGGCCGGATGTTTGCACGCTCGAGGCGCCACGCGCGTGCCCCAAAAATTGGCAGTCACATGGGCGATGATGAGCAGCAGAACCCAAACGAGAATCGTCGACCAAACGAAACCAATGAAGTGCATGACGGCAAACAGGCCGCACAGTGCGGCAACCAGCAAGAACAAGGTCCTCAACCCGAACTGCACGGGCCCAAATTGCACGGGCGACATCGCTGCGGGACTGACTGTGCCCGACGCATCGTTCGCGCAATCGTCGGCCGCTGGCGCATTGATCGGCCGCGTCGCGCGCTTGGCATGCGCAAGCTGAGCCAGACCATCAGCCGCGTTCAGTTGATCAGGCAAAGATTGCTTCATATCGAATCGACCACTTAAGAACTGCGACCTCAGTGGAGTGCGGCGGCCTTCGGGCGTATGAATCCGTCCAACACCCGAAGAAGGCATAAAAGCGACTCGGGTATCTTTGATCTCTCCTTGTCTCCCGGTCCCCTTGTCTCCTTGTCCTGCGGCAACGGTGGGCCGGCGCTCGCCAAGGCGAGCTTGTCCCACCCTACTAGCCCCCAATATCATTCTCGCCTCTCGTAAAACCGGCTCAAGGCCCGCACCCTCCGCACTTGGTATGCCACGGCGCCGCCCATGACGATCAGGCCGACGACGAAGTAAACGTGGTCGTCGCTGTCGAGGGGCGAGGCCAGCTTGAGATCCGTGCGCCATACATAATAGTCGACGACCAACGCCGCATAGCACGCCACCGACAGCGCCGTCATCCACCAAACCAGCCGCACGCGAAACCAAAGCCCGGCCGCCACGATGAGCAGCGGATAACCGATCATCAGCGGGCTGATCCGGCCGTCGCCCAGCAGCAACATCGAGAGCATCGCCGCCGCGTCGACGAACGCCCAGGCAGCCGGAATGACCACCTGCCAGGCTTCACGGCGCATCAAGCGTTGAAAAACAAACGACAACGCCACCCACACGGCCAACACGCCGGTCACCGAGTAGTGAAAGCCTGCATCCCAGCGGTGAAGCAGGTAGTAGTTGACCAGCTCGACGCCATAGAACACCAGAAACACCGCCAGCCGCCAAACGAGCGCCGGTTCGCGGCGCGCCCAACGGGCCACTCGTGCCAGCGGCTGCCCGGCGCTGACTTCAACGGCTTCGCCTTTGAGATATCGCTCCAAGTCGTCGGCCAACGCCCCGGCCGAGGTGTAGCGGTTGGCTGGGTCTTTTTCGAGGCACTTCAGGCAGATCAGCGACAGCGTGCGGGGAATCGAGCGGTCGAGCTGCCGCGGTGCGGGCGGTTCGCGCTCCAGCACCTGAATCAACAGGTCGATGGCCGATTCGGCTTGAAACGGCGGCCGTCCGGTGAGCAGTTCATAAAAAACCGCCCCCAGGCTATAGACGTCGCAGAGTGGAGTAGCGTGGCTTGTATGACCGGCAGCTTGTTCGGGCGCCATGTAGCTGGGCGTGCCGGCGGCCACACCGCTCTGCGTAAGCTGTGAATCGTCTCGCAGCAGCTTGGCCAGGCCGAAATCAGTAACAATCGGCTGCCCTTCGCCGTCGAGCAAGATGTTGGACGGTTTCAGGTCGCGATGAATGATTCCTTGGCGGTGCAGGTAATCGACGGCGCGGGCCACGGCGCACAAATACCGCACGGCGGTCTCGCGGCCGGGCCGTCCGCGGGCCAAGACTTGCGCCAGGCTCTGGCCCTCGATGTAATCCATCGCCAGGTAAGGAATGCCCTCCACCTGGCCTGAATCGAGCACGCGCACGATGTTCGGATGCCGCAGGCTGGCGGCGGCTTGTGCTTCAGCGGCGAACCTGCGCAACTGATCGATGGAGGCCAGCGCACAGGCGTGAATCATCTTCAGGGCCACGCTGCGTCGCAAGCTTTTCTGCTGCGCTTGGTAAACCACGCCCATGCCGCCGCGGCCGATCTCCTGGAGTAGCTCGTAGTCGCCAAAGGAGCGCGGCAGTGCAAACGCCGCTTCGGTTTGCCGATCGGCGGAACCGATTGTGAGCGTGGCGTCGCTGACGTCGGCATCCACCTGCAAGACGCTGGCGGCGAATTGGTCGAGGGCCTCGAGGCAATCGAGCGCGGACTTTAGCTCGGGCCGCTCGCGGAGCAACTCCTTGCGGTCTGCCGCCCTGCCCGAGTGCAAACCATCGAGATAGGCGCTCAACGCTTCAAAGGTTTCTTCTTCGCCATCGACTCGGTCGGAGATGCTCATCGGCCAATACTCGTTGACAAGCCGCGACGGCGGGCAAATGCCTGTTACCGCGGCGCGATGGGTTCCAGGTGACAACATTCTACGCCGATCGTCAGCATCTTGACACTGTGTGGCTTGCCCGCACTGCGCTGGTTCACCTTTGTGCGGGCGATACCCTTGTCGGCCCGTTTCTTCTCCGGTAGTTTGGCATTGGTACCTGCCATGAGGCTGTAGCTCAGTCGGTAGAGCAACGGACTTTTAATCCGTAGGTCTCGGGTTCGAGCCCCGACAGCCTCACTTCTGCCTCGGCGAGCGGCAATAGGCCGGCCCGCAGTGGGCGGACACTGCAACTGACCGAACGAGTGCGGCGAACGACCACCAAGCCTTGGTGGAAGTTCTGGTAATGTTCGCCTATCCACCTACCGGCGAACCGTCTTCCCAGAAGAACTGGTAGCGGGGAATCGCCGCGTCGCCATCGAATGTCTTCAAGGGAAAATGCCGCCGGCAGGCGACGCAAAAGGTTTGCGCGTAAAACGAAGGTTGTCTCGCAAAGGTCTGTGCGATTGACAATCCAATTCTTGTGACCGAACCGCAGAGCACATGCTGGTAGCTTTGCCGGAACCTAAAGAAACTCACGCCTTGCTCCCGCGGTTAGCGTTCGTCGCCGCTTTTCAGCTTGTCGTGAAACACCTTCTTCACTTTACTGACCTTGGGGCGTATCACGGCGGCGCAATAGCCCTGCTCCTTGTTCAGGTTGTAGTAGTTCTGGTGGTAGTCTTCGGCCGGGTAGAATTCTGAGAACTCGGTGATCTCCGTGACGATCGGCTTGTGGAATGCATGTTCGTCGTCGAGCTTCTGCTTATAATGTTCGGCCAGCTCTTTCTGCTTGGGAGAGTGGTAAAAAATTACCGAGCGATACTGAGTTCCCACGTCGTGGCCCTGCCGGTTGAGCGTCGTGGGATCGTGCGTCTGCCAGAAAACTTCCAGCAGCTCGGGATAAGTGATCACTTTTGGGTCATAGGTGATCTGAATTACTTCGGCGTGGCCGGTTTCGCCCGTGCAAACCTGGTGATAGGTGGGATTCTTGGCTAAGCCGCCACTGTAACCCGAAACGACGGAGCGCACGCCCTTGAGCTGCTGAAACACCGCCTCGCTGCACCAGAAGCAGCCGCTGCCGAAGGTTGCCTTTTCCAACTCGCCCGCCTGAGTTTCCCGCGCCGATGAGTCGTCCACTTTCTTCTCCTCTGCTGTTGCCTGCTTGCGGCTTGAATTCGCTTTTGATGCGAGCTTCTTGGTGCGCGGGGCCTTGGCCGCCACGAGCGCCGTCGCGGTTATCCCGACGATGGTGACGCCCAACAGCATCGCCAAAAACGCATTTCCTCTGACCACGGGCATCAACTCCTCCTTATGGCACAAGAGCATGATTGTCGGAACGGCGCCCCCGTTCCAATTGTATGCACGCGGCTAGTGCTTTGTCAGGGATACGCCTCTTCTGGTTGACCGCTGTTGCGCGGCTGCCGATACTTGGCGGTTATCTCGGCTTTACTCGACCGCCCACGACCCAGCCGTCCATGAAACACCAGCCCTCCAACGCGTCGTTTTCCTCGTCGGATCACCGCCCTTTACTACACAGAATTATTACACTGAGCCTTATCGCCTGCGGGGTGATGCTCACCAGTTTTCTGCATTTGACCGCGGTATTTGCTCAAAATGCAAGGTCACCCAACATCGTACTAATACTGGCCGACGACCTGGGTTTTGGTGAGTTGGGTTGCTACGGCCAGCAGGTGATCGAGACGCCGCGGCTCGATCGCATGGCCAAGGAGGGCTTGCGCTTCAAGCAATTCTATGCGGGGGCAACCGTCTGCGCTCCGTCGCGCAGTGTGCTCATGACCGGACAGCACCAGGGGCACACTCGCGTGCGCGGAAACGCCGGTCCGGCCAACCCCCTCGCCCAAGCGTTGCGGGCCGACGATGTCACGGTCGCCAGGATGCTGCAGCAGGCTGGTTACCGAACGGCGGTCATCGGCAAATGGGGGCTGGGCGACGTGGGAGCGGCCGAGAGCGGCCTGCCTCGCAAGCAGGGCTTCGATGAGTTTTTTGGCTATCTCAATCAGCACCACGCGCACAACCATTTCCCCGACTTTCTCTGGCGCAACGAACAACGAGTGCGGTTGGCCAACAAGGTGACGCCCGTCGGCGGGCACGGCGGGGGCTATGCGACCGAAGCCGTGGAGTATGCCGACGACCTGTTCGCCGACGAAGCGTTGAAATTTGTCGCCGAAAACAAGTCGCGTCCGTTCTTTTTGTACTGGTGCATGGTCGTGCCGCACGCCAACAACGAACGCACGCGTGCTTTGAAAAACGGCGCCGAAGTGCCGGACTTTGGCCCGTATGCCGGCCGCGATTGGCCGGCGCCCGACAAGGGTCAGGCGGCCATGATCACGCGGCTCGACGGCTACGTCGGCCGGATGCTCGATACGCTGCGCGGGCTGGGGCTGGCGGAAAACACGCTGGTCATTTTCACCAGCGACAACGGGCCGCACAACGAAAGCAACCATAATCTCGCTCGCTTCAATCCGTCGGGCCCTTTGACGGGCATCAAGCGTAGTCTGCACGACGGCGGCGTTCGCGTGCCGACGATCGCCTGGTGGCCCGGGCGAATTGCTGCCGGTACGGAGTCGGACCACGCGGCGTATTTCGGCGATTGGATGGCCACCGCGGCAGAGCTTGCCGGAGCAAAAATGCCCGACGGCTGCGACTCAATCAGTTTTGCGCCGACACTCTTCGGCAAACCGGCGGAGCAAGCGGAACACGAGTTTCTCTACTGGGAGTTTCACGAAGGCGGTTTCAAGCAGGCGGCAATTTTCGAGGGCCGCTGGAAGGGCATTCGCAGCGGCGGACCGGATGCTCCCCTTGCACTCTATGATTTGCAGACCGACGTTGCTGAGAAGTTGAACGTGGCCGCGGAGCATCCCGACATTGCCGCCAAGATCGCGGCCTATCTAGCGACGGCACGCAGCGACTCGCTCGACTGGCCAACGAGGAAGGAGTGACCGCCGCGTAGCAAAACTAATCGAGAGAGTATACGATATGAGTGCCGAGCTTCGTTGGCCGTCGTGCCAAGTAGCTTGGATAGGCACGTGAGTTAAGTATGTACAGCATCGAGTATGCCGAAAGCGTTACTGACGACCTCAGTAGCTTGCGTGCATTTGATCGAGCGACGCTTCTTGACCGTGTCGAAAAGCTACTAACCGGCGAACCGACTCGTGAAACGCGAAACCGTAAAGTTGTGGTCGGACTGCAGCCGCAGTGGGAACATGAAGAGCCGCTTTGGCAGTTGCGCATCGAAGAGTTCCGCGTGTTTTACGACGTAGCCGAAACCGAAAAGCGCGTTATCGTACGAGCAATTCGCAGAAAACCGCCCCATAAAACGACCGAGGAAATCCTGTGAAGACTGTCGACATGGACCAATTGAATCTCGAGACGTGCGTGCTTGAGGCGCAGCGCGGCGGCGTGCTTGTCATGCGCAACGGCGCGCCGGCAGCGGTAGTACTCGGAGTCGAAGGAATGGACCAGGAGCAAGTCGAGCTGGGACTGAGCGATCGTTTCTGGAGGCTCATCGCCGACCGCCGGCAAGAGCAAACGCTCAGCCGAGCGGAGCTCGAAAAACGAATCATTGGCGACCGCCCCTAGCGACTCGCCCGACTGGCCAATGAAGCCGGAGAACTCAGGGATGTTTCGCGGTCATTATGTCGTCCTTTTCCTGTTGCTTTCCATCGGCTGCTCTGAGAGCGGAAGTGACTCTGGCTCCAAGAACACACCCACGATCCACGGCGGCGGGGACCGCTTAAAAGACGGCATTCGAGAGGCAGATGTGGTTAAATACCCTTCACCCGAGACGTGGGAATACGCAAACCAGCAGCAGCGCGAGCGTGCGCTGCGATCCTTTGAGCAACTCAAGAAGCGCAGCGTGCCCGTCTACGGCGGGCCTCTTTTCGTCGATAGCGAGAACGAAGCGACGACCCAAAGTCCCCAAGAAGTAGCCCGGCGCGCCCTCGTGTTGTGGGTGATCGACCTTCGGGCCGAGGGCATGCCGCAAGACGATGCTCTCAGTTTGATCGAGAAGTTGGACGTATGGGCGAGTGTCAGTCCCGATGAACGTAGTTTTCTCGAGGATGCCAATCCAGAGCCAGAGAAATGCCAGCAGCTCGTCTGGCGCCTGGAGAGCATCTGGGTTCTCTTATGGGCTCTCGGCTACGTTGACGACTTGAGTTGGCCTGACGGCATGTGTGACGTCCCGAGGCTTGTTAAGTTGATGAAGGCACACGAAACGAAGCCAGAGTTTGTAACCAATGCGAAACTTCGCAGCAAAGCAGAGCTTTTGGACGCCCAAGACCTCATAATGCGGATCCATTGGGCGATCCGCGACGCCTACCTACATCAGGGCGGCTTCCTACCCGACGACCTGAATTGGTCAACTGGTGACAACATGGTGCCTGTCGCTGGTTGCGCGGCAGTCGGCGTCGTTGAAGAACGGCATTATGCGCTAAATTGGCTGCTCAATTTCATGGATCCCCAAGACTGGGACCACGTAGACACGCCGACCTGACATCGTAGGGCCCGGTCCGCGGCGGCGCAGCCATTCGATGCATGCGGCCTACTTCGCCGCGGCGGAAAAATCGCCGACGAGGCGGAGGAAGACTTCACGCGTGACTTGAGCCGGTAAGGCTTGCCTCACGCCGCCGGGGGCTTTCTGCCAGCGGCAGAGGGTCAGTTCGCCGCCGCGACGCACGAGCACCTCGTAGTAGCTCGTCACGTCGGCCTCGCGCTGAGGCGGAACCGAACGCATCTGGATGACGCACTGGTCGGCGTCCTGCTCGATCGGCTTGATCGGCTCCAGCAAATACGTCAGCCGCGCGGCGAGCGCCTCGCTGACGCGCTTCAATTGATCCATCGTAGCCGACGACAAGCGGTCGGCCGAAAGCGCGAACCGCGTGAACTCGCAGCCCACGCGATCGAGCGTCGTCAGCTCGCACTCCAAGCGCTCGCCCGGTTCGCATGCCGCGAGCGTATGGGGCGTACCGGCAAAACTCCCCATGCCCTCCAGCCCTTTTTTGGCCTCTTCAGTTAGTGACATTGCCTTACCCTGTGCCTTCTTGTCAGTCTTTATTTAGCAGTCGTCTTTATTTAGCCGTCGTTTCCGCCCCGATAGGTAGGTGGTAGACAGTAGACGGTAGACAGGGGAAGGAGAAACCAAAGGGGCCGCGGCATTGGCGGCGCCGCCAGGCAATCGCTCCGCTTGCGACTCGTTGCTCATTGCTCATCACTTTTCCCTGTCTACCGTCTACCGTCTACCGTCTACCGTCTACCGTCTACCGCCTACCGTCTACCCGTCGGTTCCAAGGGCTTGAACTGCTCGACCGAGTGTTCGTGCCCGTCGAACGACAAAATGGTCTTCACCCCGTCTAACACCGTTTCAATGTGTACCGGCCGCGTCCAGAGCCGCTGCAGGTTGGTGAGCGTGTCTCGGGCATAGTTCATCTGCAGCTCGACGCCGTTGAACTGATGGCCCAAAAACATCTCGCCCCGGTTCTTGTAGTTGCCATCGCGCACCGTAATCTGCGGTTGCCCGCGGTTGGTCAGGCTGAACAAGAGCCTCTGCTTAATCTTCGGAAATTCGCGGCTCTCGATCTCATAATAATTGGTATCCTCATTATACCCGAATGAGAAGAATTTGTGTTCGCGACAGAACTCCAGCGTGAGAAAGGTGTCGATAAACGTCAGGTCGTTGTGAATCTTGCGGACTTCGAAAATCTTTTGCCGGCCCAGGTTGGCGCATGTGTCCCAGGTGCGGCGTGTCTCGTAGTCGTCGCATTCCTCATACTCGCGGCCGAAGCGGCCCTTGTTCCAGCGCTCTTCGATGTCGCGCAATAGCTCCAGCCCTAGCTTATACGGATTGAGCCGGGCGCCGCTGGTGGCCATGGTGCCGGAGTGGTGGTCGCAATAGTTCACCACGTCGGCGCCGGTCAGTCCCTGGCGAGTCATGATGGTGGAGTGCCAGTAGCTGGCCCAGCCTTCGTTCATGATCTTGGTTTGGGCCTGCGGGGCGAAGTAATAGGCTTCGTCGCGGATGATGGAAAGCACGTCGAGCTGCCAGGGCTTGAGCGGCGCGTTCTCCAGCACGAACAGCATCACGTCGCGCATCGGCTCCTTGGGGAACTTTTCCTGTACCTCTTGTTGCTTTTTGCGCTTCTCGGCTTCGGCCGCCAGGGCGTCGGGTGGATTGACGAACTGGTCCATGTAGTGTTTGGCCTTGAACCTGCCCGGCGGCTCCGGCTCGTCAACCTCGTCGCCGCTACGGAAACGATTCGTGACCGGCTCGTCGAACCGCTTGATGAACGGCGAATAGACGTCGATCAGGTCTTCGATGCTCAGGCAGGCATCGATGAAGTCCTCGACCTCGTTGACGCCGAAGCGGTCCATGTACCGGCGGATGCGGTTGCCATGATTGGCCATGTGGTCCATCATCTTCCGGTCGGTCTTGCTGAACCAGAAGTTGTTTTTGAAAAAATCGCAATGGCCGTAGACGTGGGCCATCACCATCTTCTGGTCGGAAACGCTGTTCGACCGCATCAGGTAGGCGTAGCAAGGATCGTTGTTGATCACAAGCTCATAGATTTTTTGCAAGCCGTACGAGTAGCCCTTGGAGAGCTGTTCGTACTCCATGCCGAACCGCCAGTGCGGATAGCGCGTGGGAAAACCGCCGTAAGCGGCGATGGCGTTAAGCTGGTCGTGGTCGACCACTTCGAAAATGGTGGGGTAAAAATCGAGCCCATAATCGCGCGCATGCCCCTCCATCTGCACCTGGATCTCGGCCAGATCCTGCGGAAGCGGTTCAACACGGCTGTGGCCCAAGCTCATTTGCCTTTCCCCAAAAACAGCTTGATCGAATCGTAGATGCCGTCGCGGTCGCGGATTTCTGAAAGCACGAGGTTCTCGACCTCGTCTTCCACACCGTCGCCGAGCGTACGCAGGTACTCGCCGCTGCCATAAGGGCTTTCCACCTGCCCGTAGCAGAAGAGATTCACGTTCGGCAAGATGTGTTCGCGCAACAGCCGCAGGCTGGTCTGGTTGTCTTCGCCCCAGTTGTCGCCGTCAGAAAACTGAAAGACGTACAGGTTCCAATCGGTGACCGGAAACGCGCGGTTCATCAGCTCGATGCAGACCTGATACGCCGAGCTGATGCGCGTGCCGCCGCTTTCGCGTGTGTGATAGAACGTATCTTCGTCGACTTCCTTGGCAGCGGCGTCGTGAATGATGTAGCGGCGTTCCAGGCCGTCGTACTGGCTGCGCAGCCAGGTGTCGATCCAGAAGGCCTCGGTGCGCACGATTTGCTTTTGCTCGTCGGTCATCGAGCCCGAAACGTCCATGATGTAGATCACCGCGGCATTGGCGTCGGGCTGCGGGTTGGTCGTCCAGGAACGATAACGCTTGTCGTCGCGGATCGGTACGACCAAGGGCCGCGAGGCGTCGTAGCTGCTGGAAGAAATCTGCCGCCGCAGGGCCTCCATGTAGGTGCGCTTGAAATGCCGCAACGATTCGGGCCCCGTGCGGCGAATGCTCGTGTATTTGAGCTTTTCGTCCGTGATGTTCGCCTTGCCCTTGGGTTCGATGCGGGGCAGTTCCAGTTCGTCGCCCAGGATTTCGGCCAGTTCCTCGAGCGAGACCTCCACTTCCAGGATATGCCCGCCGGGATCGCTGCCGGCGCGGCCTTCGCCGTCGCCGTCGTCGGGATCGCCCTGGGCCACCGGGGTGCCTTCTTCACCGTCTCCCTGTCCGACGCCGCCCGAGCCGTTATGCCCATAGCGGAAGTGCGGCACGTCGAGCTGCGGGATCGGGATGCTCACCAGGTCGCGTCCCTGGCGGCCGATCAGCTCGCCGTGGGTGACGTACTTCCGCAGGTTTTCGCGGATCTTGCCTTTGACGATTTGTTTAAAGCGCGACTGATCGCGCTCGATTTTCGTATACATAGCCCGGTCTCTGTTGACCTTGGGTAGGACAGCGTCACACCAGTGCCGACCCGCCATCTCAATGACGAATGACGAATTACGAATGACGAAAGAAGCACGAATGACGAAGCTCGAAGGGCCCGGCGTTCGTGATTCGTCATTCGGATTTCGTCATTCTTTCGTCATTCGTCATTGGTCATTCGTCATTTTGCCTTCCCATAACCCCTAGCTCCGAACCCCTAGCCCCGAACCCCCTAGTGCTTCGTATCTCCCCTGGCAAAAATACTCGCCACGTAGTTCAAGACGTCGGTGGCGCTCTCGTCGTCGTAACCGTAGTCGCGAATCAAGCGGCCCTTGACCACGTCGATCTTGGCCTGAGTGTCGGCGTCGACCACCTTCGACACCAGGCTGGTGAGCTTGATGGTGTCTTTCTGGTCTTCGAAGAGCTTCAACTCAAGGGCCTTGTTCAGCCGCTCGTTGGTCTTGTAGTCGAACGTCTTCCCGTCGATCGACAACGCACCGATGTAATTCATGATCTCGCGGCGGAAGTCGTCCTTGCGGCTGTCGGGGATGTCGATCTTCTCTTCGATCGACCGCATCAGCCGCTCATCCGGCTCTTCGTACTGGCCGGTGAACTTGTTCTTCACCTTCTC
This sequence comes from Pirellulales bacterium, assembly GCA_035694685.1. Classification (GTDB taxonomy): domain Bacteria; phylum Planctomycetota; class Planctomycetia; order Pirellulales; family JAICIG01; genus DASSFG01. The sequence continues at coordinate 12,098 of DASSFG010000584.1, read as the reverse complement.
GCGCTGCGTGTAGGCCTTCACGTTGTCGATGTAGTTGCCGCAGAGACGCTTGAGAGCGTCTTCGTCTGCCGCGATGGCCCGCTGAACTTCGTTCTTCACGATGTTCTCGTACTCCTCCTTGACCACCCCGAGCAGCTCGCGGTAATGGTTCCGCGTCTCCTCGCTGGTGATCAAACTGTGGTGCTTCAGGCCCGATTCCAGCTCGTTCATCACCATGAAGGGGTTGATCGACGAGGCGTCGGGATGGGCCACCAGGGCGTTCGAGATTTTGTCCTGCACATAGCGGGGCGAAATCCCGTGCATCCCCTCGTTGGTCGTCTGCTCGCGCAGCTCCTTGATGTTGTCTTCGGTGAAGCCGGGCAGCGTCTTGCCGTTGTAAAGCTTGAGCTTCTGCAACAGCGTGAGGTTCGCGTTCTTCGGCTCCTCCAACCGCGTGAGGATGGCCCACATGGCCGCCATTTCGATGGTGTGCGGGGCAATGTGCTTGCCATGCACTTTCGTGCGGTTGTAGTCCTTTTCGTAGATCTTGATCTCGTCGGCCAGCCGCGTGACGTACGGCACGTCGATTTTCACCGTGCGATCGCGCAAGGCTTCCATGAACTCATTGTTCTGCAAGCGGCGATACTCGGGTTCGTTGGTGTGGCCCAGAATCACCTCGTCGATGTCGGTCTGGGCGAACTTTTTGGGCTTAACTTTGTGCTCCTGGCTGGCGCCCAGCAGATCGTAGAGAAACGCTACGTCGAGCTTGAGCACTTCGACAAACTCGATCACGCCGCGATTGGCGACGTTGAACTCACCGTCGAAATTGAAGGCCCGCGGGTCGCTGTCGCTGCCGTATTCGGCGATCTTGCGGTAGTTGATGTCGCCGGTCAGCTCGGTCGAGTCCTGGTTCTTTTCGTCCTTCGGCTGGAAAGTGCCGATGCCGATGCGGTCTTTCTCGCTCAGCAGCAAGCGTTTGACGCGCACGTCTTCGATCACGCGGGTCCAGTCGCCGCCATAGTGCCGCAGCCGTTCGTTGTAGACGTAGCGGCAGAACGGGCACAGTTCGCCCTCGATCCGCACGCGGTAGCCGCCGGCGGGCTGATCGGCGTTCAGCCGGGACAGCACGTCGTCGCGGAACCGATTGGGAATCAGGTGCAGCGGCTCTTCGTGCATTGGGCACCAATGCACCAGGTCGGCCTTTTCGAGATCGACCCACCCCAGAGTGAAAAGCGCCCCTCCGTCGGCATGCGAGTAACGCTCCAGGCCCTTCTTGAGAAGCCGAGCCAGGGTGCTTTTGCTGCTACCCACCGGACCGTGCAGCAGCAACACTCGTTTTTCGATGCCGTAACCCTTGGCGGCGCTTTTGAAGGCGTTGACCAGGGATGCGATGGTCTCTTCCAGCCCGAAGACCGCGTCTTGACCACCATGGTCGGGGTCGTCAAAAAAGCGGTAGTGGCTGCGTTTTTCGCGGCCTTTATCGTAGCTTTCGACGCCATACGACATGATCATGTCGTAGACGCGTTCAAAGGCGTTGCGGGTAACTTTCGGGTCGTTCTTGACGACGTCGAGATATTCTGCGAAGGATCCTTCCCAGTTCTTGCGGCGGAACTGCTCCAGATCCTGGCGTTGTGCGACCAGCGAGATGATCGAGTGTCCTTCACTCATTGAGGGATCTCCTCCGACGTTAAGTTTGATTCAGTTGCCGTGACGCGTAACTCGGCGTGCCGGCCATTGCCCGTCTCGTGGGCCTGATTCCAGGGAAAGCCCGCTCAGGCAAGCTCTGTCACCCTGCCGTCGCCTTTGGCGCAGGGGCATACCCCTGGCAAAACGCGCCTATTCGGCAGAAGGAGCCGCTCTAGGGCTGTGCCGCCAAGTCAATAGCGGGTCTGGCGGCCACGTCGCGAGAGCGACTCAGGAGAGAAACTTGCTAAAGAACACCCGGAACCGAGGCGAGGCGGGTTTCTGGCGTCAGGGTTGCATCTTCGCGCTCGCCAGCGTGCGAGGATTCCATTTCTCGCACCTCTGCCACCGTAACCTAATTCCAGTATCTACTCAACTCCGTCGCACGGCAATATCGAATTTCTCATTTATGCTGCCCGCGAAATTCGGCCTGCCTGCGGCAAACCGCTGCAACTGGTTGCCGCAATAGCAATTAGCGTGCCTCTCGCTGCAAAGAAACGGCCGAAGCCATGCCTGATTTTTTAAGTCGGTGGGGAGACAACCGTTGCGGGCGGCGCGCAGACTGGGGATAGACGGCGTGATAAAATGCCTTCGCCCCGGCAATCGTTCCCGCTTTTCGCACTCGATCATCCATGTCCACCGCCCCATCGCCTCTCAAGCCTGATGCGGCCGTGCTCCACGACATTGACTGGGGTACTTATTCGCGGCTACTGCGTGCTTTCGAGCGAAAACGACGCTTCCGGCTTACTTACGATCGCGGAACCCTGGAAATCATGAGCCCGCTTTGGGAACACGAGAAACCTGCCTACGTCCTGGGGGCCTTTGTCGATTGCCTCGTTCAGGAACTCCAACTGCAGTACGAACCCGGACGCACGGTCACTTTAAGGCGGCGGCGCAAGAGCCGAGGGCTGGAGCCGGACAACTGCTATTGGATCGCCAGCGCTGCACAACTTGCGGGCAAGACACGCCTGGATCTGCGCGCCGATCCACCTCCCGATCTGGCGATCGAGATGGACGTCACCCACAGCTCGTTGGATCGCATGAGCATCTATGCGGCGCTAGGCGTGCCCGAGGTGTGGCGCGTGACCTTGGAAGGATTGACGTTTAACTTTCTCGAAGGCGGCGTCTACCAAGTGCGCCCTCACAGCCTCTCGTTTCCTCAATTGGCCAGTGCTGACGTGCTGGCGTTCCTGGCGCAACTGGGGCAGACGGGTACAGCCGACCTGATCGCGCAGTTCCGCGAATGGGTGCGGCAAGTCCTGCTCGGACGCAGTTGAGAACCCGTAGGGTGGGACCAGCGCGCTCGCGAGCGCCGGCCCACCAATGACGAACTCGCTTGGTCAGCGACGAGAAGTCGCTTATTTTAGTGGCGAATAATAGCGGAAACGTCGGAGCTGCCGCGTGTACCTTCGTGACATTGCCGTTTACGCAGATGAGTCGATCGTCGAAGACTTTCCATCTGGCTTCGTCTCATGGTTTCATCGCGAATCCTGTTGCATCACGGATTTCTACGCGAGCTTGCTTGGAAAGAGAGTCAAGACGCCCGACACTGTCAAAGTGAATCTTCGTTTTGTGCCGCCAGAGGCATCAGCGCCAAGCGTGAGACAGCTAATCAGCGTGACGGACGCGAGGTGGCCGTTTCACTTTACTGAATATGCGGGTCTGGACGCAGCAGGAAAAAAAGGAATGACGCTTAATGCGGTCCAAGCAGCTCTTCTTTGGATTGCGAATGAGCGTCGATGGGACGTAAGTGGCCTTGAAGAAACCTATGCAAACGTCATCGATCGCAATCTGGAGTTCACGGGCTGGTCAAAAAAGAGCTGGCCAAGCCCGAATCCGAAATATCGAGCGAGAATTGGCTTTTACTTCGGACTGCGAAGCGTTGATTTCTTTGTCGGAATCTTCGACAGAAGACGGAGAGAAGTTGGCAGAAGACCGCTCGGTTCAGTCGTGCCCGAGATGTGGATGGCTCATTCGGTGCTTAAAAGTCAGGCAAAATGGATCCGCCGCAAGATTTTCCGACTGCAGATCGACCGCGTTCATTTTGATTTGCCAAAGTCCTGGGAGGCCGACGTCTCCGACCTGCTGATCTAGAAAGCAGATTTTGAACAGAAGGTAACAAAGTAAACGAAGAGCTTAACGGCTCCCTTCGTTTTCTTAGTTGCCTTCTGTTCGTGTCATTCGCGGCTGTCGGAGTACGCACACGGCCAGAATCTTGCCCCGGTGGGGCGGCGCTCCCAAGCTCGCTCATCCCACCCTACAGCCGTCGCAAACTCAGATTTCGAGACACGATCACCGCCTTACGCCGCTTGCCGCTTGACGGCATGTGGCGGTATCCTGGGTCGGATGTTCAAGTTCCTGCACGCCGCCGACATTCACCTCGATAGCCCGCTGAGAGGTCTGGAGCGCTACGAAGGCGCCCCGGTGGAGCAAATCCGCGGGGCCACGCGGCAGGCCCTGCAAAACCTGGTGTCGTTAGCCATCGATGAAGAAGTCGATTTCGTGCTCTTCGCTGGCGATCTTTACGATGGCGACTGGCGCGATCACCGCACAGGCTTGTTCTTTGCCGCGGAAATGTCGCGGCTGCGCGAGGCCGACATCCCGGTTTTCCTGATTACCGGCAATCACGACGCCGCCAACAAAATGACGCGTTCATTGCGGCTGCCCGACAACGTGGTGCGGCTCTCGGCCAAGAAAGCTGAAACCCGCTCGCTCGACGATCTGTGCGTCTCGATCCACGGCCAAGGATTTGCCACTGCGGCCTGCACTGAAAACCTGGCCGAAGGCTACCCTCCGGCCGTGCGCGGCAACTTCAATATCGGCCTGCTGCACACCTCGGCCGACGACGGCAGCGCGGCCCACGCCGCCTATGCCGAGTGCTGCTACGACGACCTGCGCACCAAGCAGTATGACTATTGGGCATTGGGCCATATTCATCAGCGCGGACCGGTATGGGGTGATGCCCGCATCCACTTTTCAGGCAACGTTCAGGGCCGGCACATTCGCGAGCCAGGCCCCAAAGGCTGCCTGCTGGTCACGGTTGACGATCGTGGTCGGCCGGACGTGCGTTTTGAACCGCTCGACGTGTTGCGCTGGCACGAGTGTCTGGTCGACGCTTCCGGCGCCGACGACGGCTACACAATCGTCGAAAGGGCCGCCAAGCAGCTCGATAGCCTGCTGGCCCAGAGCGACGGGCGGCCGATCGCCGCGCGCCTCGAACTGCGCGGTGGGTGCCGCGCCCATGAAAAAATAGCCGCGGATCCGCACAAGTGGTCGAATGAAATTCGTGCGGCGGCGCACACGTTGGGGCGCGATAAGCTCTGGATCGAGCGGGTCCGCTTCCAAACCTCCCTGCCGCGCGAGCTCGATCGCTCGCTGACCGAAGACGGCCCTTTGGCCGAGCTCGTGCATTACATTGCCGAGCTGCGCCAAGACGCGGCCGGCCTGGCAAAGCTGTCAGGGGAATTCGCCGATCTTGCTCGGAAGTTGCCTGGCGAACTGCGAGAGGTCGACGATTCCATCCGGCTCGACGATCCGCGCAGTTTGCTCCCCTTGCTCGACCAGGTGCAGCCCTTTTTGATCGCCCGGCTGCTGGAAACGGAAGCGGCCGCCGGCTAGTTCGCTGTCATTCGTCAATTGATGGATGCTGGGAGTTACCTACGTAAATTCTGTCCACGCAGGATCGCTAACGCGCACCACCAGCCGACGGCGGCGCCGGCCAGCACATCGCTGGGGAAGTGGGCGCCGCCCAGAACCCGTTGCACGCCAACCGCCGCGGCAAACAGTGCAAAAAGGTATCGCCCTCGTGGATAGAGCCACGAAAGCGTCAAGGCCAACGCCACGGCTGTGGCTGTATGGGCCGATGGAAAACTCTGCCACCCGCTGCCGTTGTGCCCCAGCGGCAACCACTCGCCGAACGTCTGCCAACTGTCAACATGGAAAAGGTCGCTCGTCGCTGGACGACTGCGCGAAATGAGCAGCTTAGTCAGGTTGGCGCCGCAACCGCCGGCTACGATCGCCATTATCGAACGCCCTAACGACTTCCGGCTCTTGGGATCGAGCGTAAACACCGTTGCCAATACCACCGTCACGCCCACGCCGTGGCCAAACGCCTCAGCCAGACTCATCAGCTCGCGCACAACTCTCGGGTAATTTCGCCCATGCGCCCATTGGGCTGCCGGGATATCGACCGTTAGCGCTCCGGCCGCTAATGCCAACAGGGCCAGCGGTGGCAAAAGCCAAAACAACCAACTCGCTCGCTCCGTAGCCGAACAACGTGCGTCGGAACTCCACGCGGGGTGTTCCACGACTGGCATCAACGGTTCGCAGGGGCTGCTCATGGCCGACTGCATACCACGAACGGCCCTCGGGCAAAAGTTCAGTATTGATGTTGTCGTTATCGCAAGCCTCACCGTAGACTCCCACGTCCTCCGGCCAGGCTTGAAACATTGGAAGACTCGTCGCGTATGTCTACCGTTCGTCAGCAGCTTTTGCTCCTCTTGGCAGCGACGCTGATTTTTTTCACGAACCTGGGCAAAGGCCAATTATGGGACGATGACGAACCCAAAAATGCCCAGTGCGCCCGCGAGATGCTCAACCGCGGCGACTGGATCGTCCCCACGTTCAACGGGGAGCTGCGCTGCGACAAGCCGGCGTTGACCTATTGGCTGATGATGTCTGCCTACCAGGCCTTCGGCGACGGCGAGTTCGCCGCGCGGTTTTGGTCGGCGGTGGCGGCCGTCGGCACGACCCTGCTGACGTACCACGTCGGGCGCATGCTTTTCGATGCCCGAATTGGCTTCTGGTCGGGCTGGATGATGGCCACTTCGTTGATGTTCGTGGTAGCGGGACGCGCAGCGACGCCCGATTCGCTGTTGATCTTTTTCACCACGCTTGCGATGTTCTTGTTCGTGCGCTTGACGTGGGGCGCCAACGGCACGATGGCGGGCGCCGACCGTCTCTCTGACTATCTGCCGCGCTCTTGGCCGGGCATGGCGATGATTTACATCGTCCTCGCCTTGGGCGTTCTGACGAAAGGCCCTGTCGCGGTCGTCGTGCCGGTATGGTCGTTGGTAAGCTATGTGGCCTTCGTCCGCCAAATCGTGAAGGCGCCGACGGCGATGTCCGCGGCGCGTCGCTGGGCAGGTTTGTTTTCGCCAATTTCGTGGCTCGTGGCCGGATGGCGGCTGCGTCCGCTTACGGCGGTTCTGTCGCTGACGGTGATCGCCTTACCCTGGTATGCCGTCGTGGGATGGAAGACGGATGGCGAATGGCTGATCCGTTTTTTCGGACAGCATAATTTCGGCCGTTACCTGCAGCCGATGGAAGGCCACCGCGGACCGTTTTTGTACTATCTGCCGGCAGTTTTGTTCGGTTTTTTCCCCTGGTCGACCTTTCTGCCCCAAGCCGTGGCGCGGGCCGTGCGCGAATTGCGGCAGTCGGCATCCTGGGCTCCCTGGCTCTTCCTGACTTGTTGGGCCGGAGCGTGGATCGGCTTCTTTTCGTTCTCCGGCACCAAGCTACCCAGCTATACGACACCGGCCTTGCCCGCATTGGCTGTCATGACGGCCGTTTGGCTCACCGGTTGGCTCCAGCAGCCGCGCAGCGTTCATCGCTGGTTCTTGCGTCAAAGTATCGCGTCGCTCGGCCTGGCCGGGCTGGCGATCATGGCTGCCATCCCGGTGATCGACCATTATTTTCTGCGGGGCGAAGCCATACTGTGCATCGTCGGCGTGCCCCTTGTGCTGATGTCGATAGCGGGACTGGCCTGGTCCGTGCACCGTCCGAGTCTTGCCGCCGGCGCATTGGCGGCCGGATCGCTGGCATTTATTGTCTTGACGTTCAGCTTCGCCGCCGTCCGGAGTAGCCGCTACCAGAATAGCAATGCGTTGATCGCCGCCTTGCACCAGAGCGATTTGGCGTTGCAACCCGCCACCTTCGAGCTCTGCGTGCCCAGTCAGGTCTATTACTCTGGTCTGAAAGTACCGCAATACGGCCGCGCAGAAGATGCCGCGACGTACCTCGAGTCTTCACCGCGGGCCGTGCTAGTCACCGATACTCGGGGTTATGAAAAGTTGCAAGCACGATTGCCTGCCGACGTAACGATCGTCGCTCGCCAGCAGCGATTTTTGCGTCGCCGAGAAATCATTGTGCTTGGGCATCGCAGCACCGTTGCCACGCGGCCGGCAAGGTCGCCCCGGTGAGGAAACACCCGCTTGACATTATCCATTGTCGTTCCCGTCTATAACGAGCTTGAAAGCATCGAGCCGCTCCACGCAGAGATTTCGGAGGCGGCCCAGGCACTCGGCCGGCCCTACGAGATCGTGCTGGTTGATGACGGCTCGAGCGACGGCTCGGCCGCGGCGCTCGATCGGCTTGCCCGGCACGATTCCGCGGTGCGCGTCATTCACTTCCGCCGCAATTTCGGCCAAACGGCTGCGATGCGGGCAGGAATTCAACACGCCACCGGCGAGGTCGTGGTCACGCTCGACGCCGACTTGCAAAACGACCCGGCCGACATCCCGCTTTTGCTTGCCAAGCTCGACGAGGGCTACGACCTGGTTCACGGCTGGCGACGGCAGCGTCACGACGCTTTGCTGAGCCGCAAGATACCCTCCCGCATTGCGAACTGGATCATTTCTCGTGCCACCGGCTTTCCGGTACACGACCTGGGTTGTACGCTCAAAGCGATGCGACGTGAGATTGCCGACGAGTTACAGCTTTACGGCGAAATGCACCGCTTTATCCCTGTCCTGGCACACTGGCGTGGGGCCCGTTGTGCCGAGGTCATCACGCACCATCGGCCGCGAAAGTTCGGCGTGTCGAAGTACGGCCTGTCACGCACCGTCCGCGTGCTGCTCGACCTTATCACGGTCAAATACATGATTCAGTACCAGACGAGTCCCATGAGGTTGTTTGGCGGGCTGGGTCTGGGGAGTCTGGGGGTTGGCACCCTGGCGGCAATGGCGACGGTTGCCATGAAACTGGTCGGCGGCATCGACATGACGGGCAATCCGCTCTTGCTATTGACGGTCTTTGCCACGCTCGCCGGGCTGCAATTCTTCGTCCTCGGCCTGCTCGGTGAAGTCAGCGTGCGCACGTACTATGAGTGCCAGGGCAAGCAGCCCTACGCCATTCGCTCGACCCACAACTTCGACCTCCCTCTCGCCGAGCCTCGCCGCGAGAAGATAGCGGCGTAGTGTCGGCTGCCAGTCTTTGGAGTGCGGCGATTTATCGCCGCTTTTGTCCGTCGCGAAGCGACCTTTCTTTCGTCGCGCCGTTTCTTGATCGCCGGTCGACGCATCAAAAGAAAGCGGCTCCGCCGCAAGCCAAAGCGGCGATAAATCGCCGCACTCCAAAGGATTGCGATCCGTTCCCAGGATAAAACACTAGCCTGCTGAGGTTGCCAGACCCTGCGCTATTTTTGAAAAGTTCTCGCCTCGACGCCTTCGGGCGAGGAGATGACGAGCGCCGGTTGGCCGTTGAGCTGTGCCACCGCCAGGCCGCTGAGCGATACGCCGGTATTGAAGCGGTCAATCAGCTTGCCGTCGGCAGAGATAATGTGGATTGAGCCGTCGGGACCGGCAACGACCCACTGCCCTCGATTGGATAGCAAATTGCCCGAGGCGACGTATTCCAAGGCGCCGTTGGCCGGTACGCCTGCGGGCAAATCGTACTGCCACAAAACCTCGCCCTCGGCGCTCAGACCGATCACAGCGTTTTCGCCCGGCAGCATTGCTTCGCCCGTCTTGCTGGGACCAATCGCACAGATTTCGGTCATGCCGTCGCCATTGAGATCGGCTGTGAAAACAAGCTGTACGAAGCGCTTGCCGCCGCCCAACGGCTTGCCTTCTTGACCTTGCTCGTCGATCGGCACAACATTGCCCAGGGCCGTCGTCGCCAGCAGGCTCTGCTTGCCGGATTGGTCGCCGGCGACGGCCAGCCGCAACACGTTCTCGCACGATTTGTTTATCCAACGCAGCTCGCCGTCGAGCGAGACGTTTTGCACCGCTGTCGGTCCCCAGAAACCTACGTTGATTTCCAGCACGCCGTCGCCATCGAGGTCGGCGAGTTGTATGTCGGTGATGCCCGGATGCGTGCCGCCGGTGGGAAAGACCGCCAGCCGCTGCCAGTCGGCGTCAAACACGAAAAGCTGTTGGACTCCGTTGGCCGAACCCAGAAAGAACCGCCGCCCTCGCCCATCGACCGCCGTCCGCAGAAAGCTGACGACGGACTCTTCCGGTTGCTTGGGAAGGTCGAGCTTGTGGCGCCTGGAGACATGGCCCTCGGCGTCAAGCTCCACGACCGTCTGCCAATTGTCGAGTACTAGGACGCGGCCTTGCTCGTCGTCAATCGCCAGCATGTTGCCGGGCGACTTCACCTCGCGGCAGCTCCACAGGGTCGACATGCGGAGCTTTTTCGGTTCGCTGGGTTCGGCGACCGACGCCACCGCCACCTGGACCTCGCTGGCACTGCCCGTCGGGCCCGGCGCCGTATATTGCTGCAGCGTTTCTTCAAAAATGCTGCCGCCGGCAAGCAGTTTGTCGAGCTTGGGCGGCAAGGTGTCGGCCAACTCGGGATCGAACACGTTCTCATAGTCTTGCACCGCGCCATCGCCGCTCAGCACGACCATGGTGGGTAGCGACTCGACGGCAAAAACGTCGCGGGCGGCGATGCTCGGATCGCGCGCCAGCGGCAAGGAAAGCATGGTTTCGGCGAACTTTTGGCGCACGGCGTCGTCGTTCACTTCGTCGTTGTCGACGCTGACCGCCAGAAACACGAGGTTCTCGTTGCCGGCGTAGCGGTCTGCCACGCGTTGCAAGTTGGGCAGGCTCTTCAAACAGGGCTCGCACCAGGTGGCCCAAAAATCGATCACGGCCACTTTTCCGGCCAGCGATTCACGGGTGATTTCTTGGCCATCGAGTCCACGGAACTTGAAATCGCCGATGCGCTGACCCAACAGCGGCGGCGGCACCAGGAACTGCTGCACTAGTCGTGCGTCTGCGGGCGTCTCGAACTGAAATGCGGCGGGTTCAATCTCGCCGTTGAGCGTGGCCCCGGCAAACTCGACCGTCAGCGAGAGGTTATCCACCTTCCCTTCTTTTTCTTCGACCCCCTTGCGGAATTCCTCCGTCGGGTATTCGATGCGGCGGAGCACAAAGCTTTTCTGGTCGATCCAGAACACGAGCCGGCCGTCAGGCCGCTGCACCTCGATGCGATAACAGCTTTCGCCCTCAACCTTTTCCGGCGGCAGCAGCGTCGGCTTTTCAGCTCCCTCCAGTACCGGATCGAGCGCGGCCTCTTCCAGCAGCAGCGGCAAGACCAAGGGAGGTCCCGCCGCGCCGCCTTGGCTGAGCACCTGGCCCAAGAGCGGATCGGCGTCAAAGATGTTTTGCGACGTGAGCTTGTCGGGCGAAGAAATATCGAGGATCTGTCCGCGGACTTCGTCCAAATTCAGCGCCGCGTGCAGCTTCTTACCATCGCTGACGACCACCGCTTGATAAACGTGCATCCGCAGTTTGTTGGGCCGAGCGAAGGCGACGGAATAATCCCAGTCCTGGTCGATGACTTTGTCTTTTCCGTTTTCTCGGTTGAAGTGCAATTGCACCCTTGCGTTGTCTTGATAGCCCTTCGCCTCGTGATAGGCGGCCACCATCCGCTCCAGCACTTCGCCGGCCGAAGTCAGCTCCGGCAACGCCGGTGGCGCCTTCTTGCAGCCCGGAAAAAAAACCGCGACCAACAAAGCGGCGACACAATAGATGCTGCTTCGGCTCATCAATCAGTCCTGCGATAAAAGGTTCTGTAGGGTGGGACCAGTCCGCCTTACCGAGCGCCGGCCCACGACGGGGAAGAGTCATGGGAAGTACCTGGCGCCTGACGCCTGAGGCGAACGGCCGGGCATTATGCGTCAACGCCCGAAACAGGTCTAGTTCGGCTTCTTGACGGCCGGACGAGCGCAGCTAACATTGTTCGACGGTTCCGGCTGTCGGCTGATTTTCCGAGCTTGCCCAAATGACCTGCATTCTCGAATATGGCATTGACGCACATGTCGACCTCGATCTGTCTGCCGACAGATTGTTGGCCGTTTGCGCGGAACCGATTGGGCAACCGCTCGACGACGTGGCCGCAGCGGTCGAGCTGGCGCTATGCGGGCCGTTGAACTATCCGCCGCTGGCGCGGGCCACGGTCCCTGGCGACCAGATTGTGCTTGCCTTGGAGCACGGCGTGCCGCAGGCCCCGGCCTTGATCGCAGCGGTGGCGAATCACCTGGTCGAGCGCGGCACGTCGGCCGACCATATCGCGGTGCTCAACACGCCCGAGTCACTGGCTGGAGGCGAGAGTGATCCGCGCGAGCTATTGCCCGACGCCTGGCGAGGAGAGGTGAAGGTCGAAATCCATGCGCCGGAGACGACCGGGAGCCTGTCGCTCTTGGGCGC
>DASSFG010000583.1:0-12191 GCA_035694685.1 Pirellulales bacterium | reverse complement strand
TAGAGAACAAGCCCCTCCCTGTGCAGCGAGCTTGAGTTGGGATTGACGCGAACGGCCCGCATGGCACAGTATGACGCCCCCAACGGCCGCCGATACCGTTCCACCCCGGGTTTCGCCCCGCTAAATCGCATCATGGCACGACAAGCTCGCCCTCCGAGACCGCTCGCTGCACGCGCCGTTCTCGCCTGGGCACTCGTGTCGTTCGTCACCGCGCAAGTTGCGTTCGCCTTTGCGGTCGATCGCTCTTGGCCCGCTCTGCGTTACCCAGAATATGGCTGTAAGCTCGAGTCGCTCGCAGCACAAATCGACGTCCATCGCAGCAACCCCGTTCTGCTGGCCATCGGTACCTCTCGCACGGCGTTCGGTTTTTATGCCGCAGGCCCCAGTGCCAGCCGCGGCTGGCAATTCAATTTTGCGCTCACAGGCATCGGCCCCGTGCAAGAGCTGGCCTGCCTGAAGCGGCTGTTGAAAACAGGCGTCAGGCCGGCACGGGTGCTGATCGAGATTCACCCTGCATTTCTGCACCAAACTCCCGAGTGGTGCGAGACGAGAGCGGTCGACGTGCGTTTGCTCGATTGTCACGATCTGGTGCTCTTGTGCCGCTACGCCTATTGCCCCAGCGAGCTGGCCGAGCGCTGGCTGATGTCGCGCCTGTCTGCCTGGCATTCCTACCGAGTTGAGTTGTTGCGTCGCCTCGCGCCAAGTTGGCTTCCGCCGGGCAGCCGCCGAGACGAAGCCATGTTGGCTGATACCGATTCGTGGGGCTGGTCGCGTTTCCCGGTGCGACCCGTTGACGAAGCCGAGCGGCGAAGCTTCGCCAAGCGCTGCGGCGATCTCTACGTCGCCCCGCTGACTGGCTTTGAGGTCAGCCATCTCGCGCGACAAGCGATCGACGAAATGCTCGCCGTGTGCCATGACGCGGGAATCGAAGCGGCGCTGGTGCTGATGCCCGAAGGAGAGGACTTTCGCCGGCGATATCCACACAACGCGCTGCGGCAGATCGATCGCTACCTCGACCACATCCGACAAGAAACGGCGACGCCCGTGTTCGACTGCCGAGCGTGGTGCGACGACGTGCAGTTCTGCGACGGACAGCACCTGCTGCCGGAAGGCGCGCAGGCCTTTACTGCCCAACTCATCGACGAACGACTCTTGCCCTGGCTGGCCGAAAGCCGGCGGCTCTCCCTGGAAGTAGCGCATCGCCCACGGGACAAAGACCGGTAAGGATGTAAAAACATGGTTCGACATAAAGAACAGGTGCTGGCGGGCTGGGGCAACGTGGCGGCCGAACGGTCGTTGGTATGCCGGCCCGAACGAGTTGCCGAGCTGCGTGGCGCGGTCCGCGAAAGCAGCCGAACACTTATCTCGCGCGGTCTGGGACGCAGCTACGGCGACGCTGCCGTCAATTCCGGCGGCGTTGTCTCGCATTTGCGGCTGAACCGCTTCTTGGCTTTCGACGAGGGCCAAGGCGTGGTCGAGTGCGAGGCCGGCGTGAGTTTTGAGGAGCTCATTCGCGTCGCGCTGCCGCGAGGTTTCTTTCCTGCCGTCACGCCGGGCACGAAGTACGTCACCGTAGGCGGCGCGATCGCTGCCGACGTGCATGGGAAAAATCACCACGTCGACGGCTCGTTTGCCGATTGCCTGGTCGACTTTCGCCTGATGACCGCATCGGGCGAAGTGCTCCGTTGCTCGCGCAGTGAAAACGCGCAGGTCTTTTGGGCGACACTCGGTGGCATGGGGCTTACCGGCGCCATCGTTGACGCGCGGTTCCGGCTGCGGCCGGTTCAGTCGGCTCACTTGACCGTCGATTATCAAAGGACGGCCGATCTCGACCAGTCGCTGCAGGCGTTTAGCGACGGCGACGCCGGCTACGGTTATTCCGTGGCCTGGATCGACTGCCTCGCACGCGGCCGATCGCTGGGCCGCTCAGTGCTGATGCGCGGCAACCATACGCCGGCGGGTGAGCTGCCGCCGTCGGTGATCGAGCCGCTGGGCGTCCCTGACCGCCGCCACAAGCGAGTGCCTTGCTTTCTGCCGAACTTCGTGCTGAACTCGTGGAGCGTGCGGGCATTCAACGCCCTGTATTATCGCCGGCATGGCGACCGCCGCGCGGTGGTCGATTACGACAGCTTCTTTTACCCGCTCGACGCGGTCGAAGATTGGAACCGCATTTATGGCCGTCGCGGTTTCCTACAATACCAGGCCGCGTTTCCGGTGGATACCAGTCGCGCCGGCCTGATCGCCTTGCTCGAAACGATCGCCGCCTCGCGCCAGGCGTCGTTCTTGGCCGTGCTCAAAACCTTCGGACCGGCGAACGAAGGGCTGCTCTCTTTCCCCATTGCCGGGTCGACGCTGGCCGTCGATTTGCCCAACACCGGCGCGGCCGTCAGCGGCCTGCTCGACGAGCTGGACCGAATCGTGGTCGCGCACGGTGGACGCGTCTACCTGGCCAAGGACGTGCGCCTCGCGCGCGGGTCGTTTGAGGCCATGTACCCGCGGGCAGACGAATTTCGTCGCATCAAGGCTGCGCTCGACCCACAGGGCCGCTTCGACTCGGCCTTGGCGCGGCGTCTGGGACTTTCGCACATCGCCAGCCAGCAGAGGATTGCCGCATGAAAGAGAACGTCTTGATCGTAGGAGCGCTTTCCGGCATGGCCCGAGCGATTGCCGACGAGCTTGCCGGCCAGGGACACGCCCTGGTGTTGGCCGCGCGCGACGGCGAAGAACTGGCGCGCACCGCGGCCAACCTGCGCGTGCGGTATCGCGTGGCGGTCGAAACCACGTCGTTCGAAGCACTCGACTTCGCATCGCACTCGGCGCTGGTTGATGCGGCCGATCGGGCCTTGCCCGGTGGTCTGACGGGCATCGTGTTCTGCGCGGGGTGGATGGCCGAACAAAACGTGGCAGCGGCCGATTTCGATGCGGCCAGGCAGATGATCGACGTGAACTATACCGCAGCGGTATCTCTACTGAACCACGCGGCCAACGTCTTTGA
This sequence comes from Pirellulales bacterium, assembly GCA_035694685.1. GTDB lineage: Bacteria > Planctomycetota > Planctomycetia > Pirellulales > JAICIG01 > DASSFG01. The sequence goes on along the minus strand of DASSFG010000583.1, from coordinate 9,196 downwards.
GGCGCGCCGCCGTGGTTGGATTTGTGCGCTCTCGTCGGTGGCCGGCGACCGTGGACGGCAAAGCAACTACCTTTACGGCGCCACCAAGAGTGCCCTCACTGCCTACTTACAGGGACTGCGGAATCGCTTGACGCCTGCCGGAGTAGCGGTCATCACGATCAAGCCCGGCTGCGTCGATACGGGCATGACGTACGGCGCCGAGAAGCTGCCTTTCCTGGTCGGCCCCGAGACGGTCGCCCGCGACGTGGTCCGCGCCATCGCGCGGCGCAGAAGTGTCGTCTATACGCCGCGCATCTGGTGGGCCGTAATGACGGTCATTCGACTCCTGCCCGAGAGCCTCTTCCGACGGCTCAAGCTATAGTCGCCCGTAACTTTGGCCTTGAGCATAGTGCTCGTCGATTGACGGATGCTGAGGTCATCGTAGGGTGGGACGGGCGAAGCGAGTCCCACCGCTATCGTTATGGTGGGACTCGCTTCGCTCGTCCCACCCTACGCATTGTTTCATCTCCACGCGAACTCGCCCGCGTTGGCGCTGGGCAGGTGGCTGACGCCCATCAGCCACTTGTCGACGGCACGGGCGGCTTCGCGGCCCTCGTGAATGGCCCACACCACGAGCGATTGGCCTCGACGCATGTCGCCCGCCGCGAACACGCCCTCGACACTCGTCATGTAACTATTGTCGCACTTGACGTTGCCGCGTGGATCGAGCGCGAGGCCCAATTCTTCGATGGCGCCGCGCCGCTCCGGACCGACGAAGCCCATCGCCAACAAGACCAACTGGCACGGCCACTCCTTCATGGTGCCCTCAACCTCACGAAACGCCTGCCGGCCGTGCTCGTCGGTGTACCACTCGATGGTCACGGTGACGAGCGCCTGCACCTGCCCGGCGTCATTGCCCTTGAATTCCTTGGTGAGAATGCTCCAGTGACGGTCACAGCCCTCTTCGTGCGAGGAGCTGCTGCGGAGCATCATCGGCCAATAGGGCCAAGGCGAGGCCGCCGGACGTTCGTCGCGCCGCGGAAAGTGCCCGAGGTCCGGCGGCTGCGGCAACAGCTCGAACTGCGTGACGCTGCGCGCCCCGTGCCGGTTTGAAGTACCGGTGCAGTCGCTGCCCGTGTCGCCCCCCCCGATGATGATCACGTCTTTGCCGGTAGCGGTCAGCGACACGTCTTCGGGAATGGTGTCGCCTTGGTTGCGCTTATTCTGCTGCGGCAAAAACTCCATGGCGAAGTGGATGCCGCGCAGGTCGCGGCCGGGAATGGGAAAATCTCGCGGTTGCGTGGCGCCGCCGGTGAGCAAGATGGCGTCGTAGCTTTCACGCAACTCGGTGACGGGGATGTCGACGCCAATGTTGGCATTGCAGCGGAACTCGACACCTTCGCCTTCCATTTGCTTGATGCGCCGCCAGACGCGCGACTTTTCGAGCTTGAAATCGGGTATGCCGTACATCAAAAGTCCGCCCGGCCGGTCGGCCCGCTCGAAAAGCGTGACCTGATGGCCGGCCCGATTGAGCTGCTGGGAAGCGGCCAGGCCGGCCGGGCCCGAACCGACCACCGCCACTTTCTTACCGCTGCGCGTGAGCGGCGGCTCCGGCGTAATCCAGCCCTCATCGAAGCCACGATCCGCGATCGACATTTCGATTTCTTTAATGGCCACGGGATCTTCATTGATACCCAGCACGCAAGCCGCCTCGCAGGGAGCGGGGCAAACGCGCCCGGTGAACTCCGGAAAGTTGTTGGTGGCGTGCAGCCGGTCGAGCGCGTCGCGCCACTGGTCGCGGAAGACCAGGTCGTTGAAGTCGGGAATGATGTTGCCCAGCGGGCAACCCGTGTGGCAAAACGGCACGCCGCAGTCCATACAGCGCGCGCCCTGCTCGCGCAGCTCGGCCAACGGCAGCGGCTGGATAAACTCCTTATAGTGCTTCAGCCGCTCGGCAACCGGCTCGTTGTCGTGATGCTTGCGGCCGTAGCGCATGAACCCCCGAACGTCACCCACTGTGTACCTCGATTTTAGATTTTCGATTTTGGATTTTGGATTGCGTTGTAGGGTGGTACCAGCTAGCTTGCGAGCGCCGGCCCACCACGTAACCCCTGAACTGTGGAGTCACGCCGATTCGCGACAACGGCCGGCGCAGCCTACGTACCCTGACGCTTGATGCCTCATCATCCTACCGCCGCGGCCAAGACACCGACAGGTTCGCCGCGATGGGCTTCAACCGCGTTCTGCTTCTTGATCTCGGCCAAGGCGCGCTTGTAGTCCATGGGCATGACTTTGACGAACTTGGGAATCAACCGGGGCCAGTTGTCGAGCACGTAACGGCCGCGTCCGCTGTCAGTGTACTCGACGTGCTTGCGAATCAGATCGTGAACCGTCTGCTTGTCTTCGTCGTCGACGAGATGCTCCAGCTCAACCATCTCCATGTTTACCAGTTTCGGGAATGTGCCGTGCTCGTCGAGCACGAAGGCGATGCCGCCGCTCATGCCGGCGGCGAAGTTGCGCCCGGTCGGACCCAGAATCACCGCCACACCGCCGGTCATGTATTCGCAGCCGTGATCGCCCACGCCTTCGACCACGGCCTTCGCGCCGCTGTTGCGCACGCAGAACCGCTCGCCCGCGATGCCGTTCAAGTACACCTCGCCGCTCGTCGCCCCATAGAGCACAACGTTGCCGGCGATGATGTTTTCTTCGGGCACCAGGCTGCTGTCGCGCGGCGGGTGGACGATGATTTTTCCGCCCGAAAGGCCCTTGGCGCAGTAATCGTTCACGTCGCCCTCCACGCGCACCGTCACGCCCGACACGCCGAAGGCCATCAGGCTTTGCCCGGCCGTGCCGCGGAAGTAAAGCTGAATGGTGTCTTCCGGCAGCCCGCGACTCCCATAGCGGCGGGTGATCTCGCTCGACAGGATCGTGCCCACCGTGCGATTCACGTTGCGGATGGGCAGCTCGCGGACGACCGGCTCGCCGCGCTCCAGCGCCGGCCGGCAAATCTCCAACAGCCTCGTCATGTCGAGCGACTTCTCGATGCCGTGGTCCTGCTGCTCGGCACAATACGTCTTCACGTTGTCGCGCGCGGGCGGCTTGTAAAGAATCTTCGAGAAGTCGAGGCCGCGGGCCTTCCAGTGTTCGATGGCGTTGCGTGTTTCAAGCAAGTCGACGCGACCCACCATTTCGTTAATGGTGTGGAAGCCGAGCGAGGCCATGATCTCGCGCAGCCCCTCCGCAATCATGAAGAAGAAGTTGACCGCGTATTCCGGCTTGCCGGCGAACTTCTTCCGCAGCTCGGGGTCTTGCGTGGCGATGCCGACCGGGCAGGTATTCAAATGGCACTTTCGCATCATGATGCAGCCCATCGTCACCAGCGCCGCCGTGGCGATGCCCCACTCTTCGGCACCAAGCAGCGTGGCGATGGCGATGTCGCGCGGGGTGCGCAACTGGCCGTCGGTCTGCACGATAATTCGGCCGCGCAGGTCATTTTTCACCAGTACCTGGTGCGTTTCCGCCAAGCCCAGCTCCCAAGGAACGCCGGCGTGCTTGATCGACGTGTACGGGCTGGCGCCGGTGCCGCCGTCGTGTCCGCTGATCAGCACCACGTCGCTCTTGCCTTTGGAGACTCCGGCCGCGACCGTGCCCACGCCGACCTCGGCCACCAACTTCACGCTGATGCGGGCCTGGCGGTTCGAGTTCTTCAGGTCGTGAATGAGCTGAGCCAGATCCTCGATGGAGTAAATGTCGTGGTGCGGCGGCGGCGAGATCAAACCCACGCCCGGCGTGCTGTGGCGGATGCGGGCGATTTCCTTGTCGACCTTGTGACCAGGCAACTGGCCACCTTCGCCCGGCTTGGCGCCTTGCGCCATCTTGATCTGTAGCTCTTCGGCATTTACCAGGTATTCGCTGGTCACGCCAAAACGTCCGCTGGCCACTTGCTTGATGGCGCTGGAGCGGCGATCGCCGTTGGGCTCGGGGACGTAGCGCGCGGGATCTTCGCCGCCTTCGCCCGTGTTGCTCCGTCCGCCGATGCGGTTCATGGCGATGGCCAGCGTTTGGTGGGCTTCGAGCGAGATCGAGCCGTAGGACATCGCGCCCGTGGCAAATCGTTTGACGATCTCCTTGGCCGGCTCGACTTCATCGAGCGGCACCGGGTTGCCCTTTTTGAAGTCCAGCAATCCGCGCAGGGTAAGAAGCTGCCGTTCCTGGTTGTCGATCAGTTCGCAGTATTTCTTGAAGTCGGCCACGCTGTTAAGCCGCGTGGCGTGTTGCAGTTTGGCGACGACTTCCGGATTGAACAGGTGGGCCTCGCCCTTGCGGCGCCATTGATACTGTCCGCCGACGTCGAGCGTCAGGTTGCGCGGCACGTTGGTATGCGGGTAGGCGCTTTCGTGCCAGCGAATCGACTCTTCGGCGATGGTCTCGATGCCGACTCCCTCGATGCGGCTGGCCGTCCAAGTGAAATAATCGTCGACCAGCTTATGATTCAGGCCGATGGCCTCGAAGATTTGCGCGCCGCGGTAACTTTGTTGCGTCGAAATGCCCATCTTCGACATGACTTTGAGCAGGCCCTTGCCGACGGCCTTCACGAAATTCTTTTCGAGTTTCTCGATCGGCTTGTCGGCCGGCAGATAGCCTTCGCGCTGCATCTGCTCGAGGGTGGCAAACGCCAGGTAGGGGTTGACCGCGCCGGCGCCGTAACCGGTGAGCAAGGCAAAATGCTGCACTTCGCGGGCGTCGCCCGTTTCGACGATCAGCCCGCAATGCGTGCGTGTCTCTTCGCGGATCAAGTGATGGTGGATGCCGCTGGTTGCCAGCAAGGCGGGAATCGGCACCAATTCCGCGTTGACGCCGCGGTCGGAAAGGATCAGCAGCGTGACGCCGTCGGCGATCGCCTGCGATGCCTCCTCGCGCAGCTCGTGCATGCGCTGCTCCAGGCCGGCGGCGCCTGCGGCACGTGGGAAGAGCAGCGACAGCGTGCGGGCCTTGAAGCCCGGCCGGTCGAGCGCCTTGATGGCGGCCAGTTCTGCGTTCGTCAGAATCGGCTGATCGAGCCGCAGCAGGCGGCACTGCTCAGGCGTTTCGTCTAACAGATTGCCTTCCGATCCGACCGTGGTGACGAGCGACGTGACAATCTCTTCGCGGATGGCGTCGAGGGGTGGATTGGTGACTTGGGCGAAGAGCTGCTTGAAATAGTTATAAAGTAGTTGCGGCCGGTCGGAGAGCACGGCCAGCGGTGTGTCATTGCCCATCGAGCCCACTGGCTCCTGGCCGTCGAGGGCCATCGGCGCCAGCAAGATTCGCAAGTCTTCCAACGTGTAACCGAAGGCCCGCTGCAAGTAGGACCGGCTTTCCAGCCTGTCATCGCCGTTATGGTTTCGGCGCCCATTCCCATTCCTGTCAGGCTGGAAAGCCTGACCTACGACGTGGCCGAGCGAGAGCTGGTTCTCTCGGATCCATTGGCGATAGGGATGCCGCGCGGCCAGCTCGTGCTTGATTTCGTCGTCGCTGATGATGCGACCTTGCGAGGTGTCGACCAGGAACATACGGCCGGGCCGCAGGCGGCCCTTCGACGCGATCTCGCAGGGAGGAATGTCGAGCACGCCCGCCTCGGAGGCCATGATCACCAGGCCCCCCTTCGTTTCCCAATAACGGCTGGGCCGCAGCCCGTTGCGGTCGAGCACCGCACCAATCGACGTGCCGTCGGTAAAGGCCATCGAGGCCGGTCCGTCCCACGGCTCCATCAGGCACGCCTGATACTCATAGTACGCCTTCTTGTCGTCGGTCATGCTCTCGTGGTTGGCCCACGGCTCCGGAATGAGCATCGACATGGCCTGCGGTAAGGAACGGCCGGTTACCACCAACAGCTCAAGCACGTTGTCGAAGATGGCCGAGTCGCTCGCTCCGGGCGTACAGATCGGCAAGATCTTTTTCAAGTCAGCGCCGTATTTCTCGCTACGTAGCATGCTGCGGCGGGCGTGCATCCAGTTGACGTTGCCGCGCAGCGTGTTGATCTCGCCGTTGTGCGCCAGAAAGCGGAACGGCTGGGCCAGGTCCCAGGTGGGAAAAGTGTTGGTGCTGTAACGCTGATGGACGAGCGCCAAGGCCGACACGTAGCGTGTGTCGGCGAGATCGGGATAGAACGGCTCGACCTGATCGGCCAGCATCAACCCTTTGTAGACGATCACGCGCGACGAAAGCGTGGGCACGTAACAATACTTCTTCTGCGAGAGGTCGCTCTCGCGCACAGCCGCTTCAAGCTGCTTGCGGATCACGTAAAGCTTCCACTCGAACATATCGGGTGGAGTGTCTTTGCCGCGGCCGATGAACACTTGCCGGATAACCGGCTCGACGTCGCGCGCCACCCAGCCGATGTGAGCGTTGTCGATTGGCACGTTGCGAAAACCGAGTAGTTCCTGCCCTTCGGCCACGATCAAGCCGGTCAACTTGCGCTCGCACCAGGCGCGTTCCGTGGCATCGGGCGGCAAGAAGACCGCGCCGACACCGTAGTCGCCTGGCTCGGGCAAATCGAAGCCCAAGTCCCGGCAGGCGGCTGCAAAGAAGGCATGTGGAACCTGCGTGAGGATGCCGGCGCCGTCGCCCGTCAGCGGGTCGCAGCCGCACGCGCCGCGGTGGGTGAGGTTCACCAGAATCTGCAGGCCCGAGCGCACGATGTCGTGCTGTTTCTCGCCGCGCATGTTGACCACGAAGCCAACGCCGCAAGCGTCGTGCTCGAAGGCCGGATCGTAAAGTCCTTCGCACGATGGATAGCCGGGGTTGATCTGAGGGGGCTGCATTGCGTTATCTCCGTGTACTTCCGCCGACCAGGTCGGCCCGCTCGTCCGACGGGGCACTGGTTGACGCGCTGTCATCTGCCAGGCCCGCCTGTCCGTTGCCGCCCGTATGGGCATGTCCGTTGGCGGCGTGGGCACCGAGCTGACCGTTGATTCGTTCGAGGTGAACTCCCGCCGTATCTGAGACCGTTGCTCGGGCCTGCCGCTGTAATAGCTCGATAAACCGCACCGCGACGGTGCTTAGCTCTTTGCCACGTCGGTGGATGATGCCCAGAGGCCGCACGAGCTCGTCGGTGTCGAGCGGGACAACCGCCAACGTGCCGGACTGCACCTCGCGCAGCACGGTAGGCTCGGGCAACAAGCCTACTCCCGCGTCAATTTCGATGGCCCGCTTGATGGTCTCGATATTGTCGAACTCCATCACCACGTTGACGGCCGCGCCGTGCAGGTGCAGCACTCGGTCGATCTCGCGGCGGATCGTTAAATCACAGTCGAAGCCGACCACCTTCATGCCGTTCAGTTCGCTCAGGCTGATGCGGCGCCGGGCCGCCAACGTGTGCCCCGCCGCACAAACCAGCACCATCGGCTCTTCGCGCCAAGCAATCGCTTGAATGGTGCGCGACGACTTGGGGTAGCTGATCAGCCCCAGATCAGCGACATCCTCCTCGACTGCCTGATACACGCGATCGGGGTGCAAATACTCCAGCCGCACATTGGCTTTGGGGTGATGGCTGAGAAACTCCTGCAGGCAGCGGTTCATGTGGTGCAGCCCGACCGAGTAAATCGATGCCACTCGCACCCTTCCCGCCACTTCTTCGTGCAATCGACGGACGCGGTCTTCGACCGCGAAATACCGCTCGACGACCTCCCGGCAACCTTCGTAGTAAGCCTCGCCCTCGGGCGTCAGTACGAAGGGCCGCTTGGAGCGGTCGAGCAGCTTGACGCCCAATCCTTCCTCGATCTGTTGTACGAGTTGGCTGGCACCGGACTGCGAAATACCGTTGTCGTCGGCCGCCCGCGAAAAGCTCCGCTGGCGCACTACGTCGCAGAAAACTTTCAATCCCTTAAGCTGAACGGCCATCGCCTGAATAACTAAAACGAATTGAGCGAAGGATTAGTATCGGTCTCGGACATACCAAGGTACTTAGCTAGCATAGCTGTCGTCAAGCCTGTCCGCACGTAAAATTAGCCTTACTTCTTTTGTCACGGGGTAGAGTCTCGACAAGGCTCAGCGGTCTCAGAACTACCAATTCCGTAGGGTGGCCGTCCAGGGGCCGCACCCGGCGACTTACGCCAAAGCCTATCGTCGCCGGATTCCGATAACTTAGGTCGTGGCTTAGGCCCGAACGGACTTTGCCGTAAAAGTGGGCAAGATGAAGGCCCGAGGGCGCCGTTATTCCCTCGCCCAATTCCCTTGCTTGTCAAGCGAAGAGTGAAACTCCATTCAGTCTGCCTAGGCGACCGACCTTATAGATGGCGGAAACGGTTGACTGCGACTCGATTGCGCCTGAGCGAACGGGTCCGAAGGCGGCGAGACGGAGCATGAAACGGAAACAAGAGCGTGCGACCTGGGCGTACGTCTCGGCACTGGCCGTGGTGTTTGCGCTCTGCATTGCGCAACCGCGATCATGGAAACGACCGACTGCGGCAAGGCGCACACAGTCGACGGCCGTTCCGATAGCAACCGCCGTAAACGCCACGAGCGCTCGCCCACCAACGAGCACTGGGGCTACAGTCCAGCAGATACTGTCGCTGAGCCGGAATCGCGTCGACGATTGGCAGCCCCAAGCACCAAAGGGGGTTCTAGCTAAAGCAGGGAAACACGAGCCGGATCCACCTGCGACACGGCGGGGCGAAAAGGCGCCATCCGCGCCGGCGCTGGGATTGCTCGCGATGGGCCCACTTGAAACTGATTGCCAGGCAGCGGACGCCATCGCAAATCCAGCAGAAACCGAAGAGTCGGCTCAGGACTTTGCTAAATCCAGCGACCCAACGCCGAGGGCAACCATTGCGCCGTCCGAGGTTGCCGGCACTCAGCCGTCCGCGGCGCCGAAGCGTGTTTACCGACTTCCGCGCCCTGTCGCCCGTGCAAAGGCCCGTCCGCCGCAGAGCGTCTGGGGCGAACCCGAGGTGCTGCTCGGCCATCTCGACCGTCTGTCGGCCGAGTGCGACGCCGGGCTTTGGCCTGCACGGGTTGCCGACGTGATCCGCGAGCTTTGCCGCACGGGCGATCTGCAGTCGCCGCGAACAACACTGGCTTTAAAGAGGTTGCGCGATCTCGTCGAGCCGAACCATCCGTTACTGGCGTCCTCGTCAAACAAGCATAGCGGCGACCTGCGGCGGCTGCGTTATGCGGTGTTGCGGCGGCTCGATCTTTGGGAGCTGGTGCCCGAGCTGGCCGAACGCCGTTCGCGGCC
>DASSFG010000582.1:0-4265 GCA_035694685.1 Pirellulales bacterium | reverse complement strand
GTTGATGCCGAAAGGCGTTGAGCACTGCAATTGGAAGTTGACGGGCACCGGGTCACCCGTGGTCGTTCGTTCGTTGATGCCGAAAGGCGTTGAGCACTGTGGGCCGTGTGGCGTGGGGCCTTTAGCAACCCCGTCGTTCGTTCGTTGATGCCGAAAGGCGTTGAGCACTTCGGAATGCTATCTAGCCGCTTGCGCGTAAATTTCGACTGCCAATTTGGCAGTCTGGCACGCGCGGTTACAAGCTCGTCGCAGTGCAGAAAAAACAGGCGCAGCCAGCGGTGGGACAACGACGACGTGCAACTCTGCGCGCAAGGCGCTTTGTCTGGAAGAAATGCCCGGAGAGCGCGTGCGCGCTTCGCCTTTCCGCCGCGTCACGACGCGGCGGCGGATTTAAACTTGATTTTCGCGCGTACCGAGACGGAGATGTTTCCTTTCCGCCACGTCATGGCGCGGCGCGCGACCATCGGCCCGCGGGCAATGCTTGAACCTGGTTCGCCGCGCCGAAGACTGGCGCGAATCATCGCTCGACGGGGACGAGCCGCGATCGTGGCCGCCTGCCGCGTTGTCCCCCCGCGCGCCACCCAGATCGGAACGACGGCAAGATCCTTCAGGCCCCTGCCAGAACGCGTTGCCAATAGGTCGGCACTCCGCGCCACGCTGCGTCATACGCCGCGGCGAAGGGCACGTCGACGTAAGAGGCGGCCGTCAAAAACAACGGCAGGGGCGGAATCTCTTCGCCGGCAGCGAGGTGGGCGACGTAAGCTTCGGGCACGTCGCCTGAACAATAGGCGGCTAACGTGAACGCGTCGGGATAAAGCGGGTGGAGTTTGTGGGCAAAAGAGATGATGAGACCCATCGCGCCTGTTCTCATCCGCGCCGGTCGTGCTGCCGATGCCCATTGTTAGGACTGCGCCGGTCGCTCGCGATTTGCACGTAAATCGACGTGTGCCGGCAAACGCCGCGTTGAGATCCAATTATGCCGTTGAGGAATTTTACGCAAACTTTACTGGTTCTCGGTCTGGCATGCCAGGGCATGGCCCGCGCTGAAAATCCGGTACCCGCGGAAAAGCCGGCGGTGGCTGCGCCCCGGCCGCGGGCCGCAGTGACCGCTGGCAACCTGCCGCGATCGATCGACGATCTGGACCAGGACGCATTGATTGATGACATTCTGGGCCTCGGAGAAGGCAAGCGGCAGGCGTCGTCCGCTACCGGCTCAAGTGACCTCGACGTTGTCGCCTGCGTCGCCTTTCAAGAACAGCCGGCCGATGCCGCCTCGCCGCCCTCCGAACGTCGGCAAAGTTCTGGCGTTTTGATGGGCCGAATCATCGGTGTCAATCTCGATACCTCGACGCTCAACATCGAGTTTGAGGGACGGCAGACGACCGTCGGCAGCCAGTTCAGCGTTAACCACGATTATCCCTTCAGCACCGAGTATTTGGGCAACGTGGAGGTCGTTTACCTCGCCGGAGGAAATCGCGTGATTGCCAAGCCCGTCGGCCGGGCCGATCTCACGCGCATGGGCAAGGGTGACCGCATCAACGGCCGGATCGTGGATAAAAAGGCGAAAGACAGTTCCAGTGGTACGTCATCCAGTGGCCTGCCGGTGCCGCTGCCCGACGTTGAGACGCCCTACGTGCCTGAAGATCCGGCTAAGCTCGATTCGCCGAAACCTGCCCTGAACGAGGCGGTGCAAAACGCTGCGGCTCGTCAATCGTCTGAGGCCAAGCTGCAGAATGCCCAAGTCATCGCCGCTGGAGACGCTGCCAACGACCACAAGATAGCCGTAGCGCAACCGCCGCGAACCGCTTCGTCAACCCTTGCTGTGCCAGCGAAGCGCAGGCAGTCGTTGCCGACTGCGGCTAACAAGCAGGCAACCACGGCCGACCGGCGAACGAGGAGGATGAGCGGGCCGCCGTTGCCGCTCAACGTCAAATCGTGGAGCAGCGACTCGGGTTGGAAATCCGCATCCGTTCAGCAACCGAGTTGGTCGGCAGCGACGGCCCGCTCGTGGTCAGCGTTGTTGCACACGAGCGGACGCTCGCCGCAGCCCGGCCCGCTTCAAGCTCAAGAATCTCGCCTGGCAACCGCCGCAAAAGTACCGGCCAAGCGCTTGTGGTACGCGGTCAAACCGAAGGCAGTGACGGCACCGTCGCCGGTACAACGAGCGGCCAGCGCCGCGGGGGCGAAAACTGCCGCCCCGAGCATCGTCCTCTTTGAGCATTAATACATCGCTTGGCAGCACGCCATCCCGCGTGTTAAGTTGCCTCGATGCCCATTCTCGGCGCGCACATGTCCATCGCCGGCGGCTACTACAAGGCCGTCGAGATTGCCCAACGCTGCGGTTGCGATTGCGTTCAGCTATTTACCAAGAACAGCAATCAGTGGCGGGCGAAGCCGATTCTCGACGAGGAAGCGACGCTTTTTTGCTCCAGGCTGGAATCGCTGGCCATACGGCACCCGATCGCACATAACTCGTATCTCATCAATCTGGCCAGCCCCGACGACGCGCTCTGGCGGCGCAGCATCGAGGCCTTCGTCATCGAGCTGCGTCGTGCCGAACAACTGGGCCTGACCTACGTCGTTACCCATCCAGGCGCCAGCGTCACCAGCAGTGAAGAAGAGGGACTCAAACGTGTCGTGGCCGCCCTCGATGACATTCATGCCGAGACGCGCGGAATCAAGGCCCGCATTTTGCTCGAAACCACGGCCGGACAGGGAAGTTGTCTCGGCTGCCGTTTCGAACACCTGGCGATGATTCTAGCAGGCGTGAAGCAGCCCGAACGCCTTGGCGTGTGCGTCGATACCTGCCACATCTTCGCGGCCGGTTATCCGCTCGGCACGATTCGACAATATCGGGCAACCATGAAGAAACTCGCCACGATCGTCGGCCTCGACCAGGTGAAAGCGTTTCACCTCAACGACAGCAAGCGAGAGTTAGGCTCGCGCGTCGACCGACATGAGCACATCGGCCGGGGTTGCCTTGGATTGGGGCCTTTCCGACACTTACTTAATGACGCGCGCTTCGAGCACGTGCCCATGTACCTCGAAACGCCCAAAGGCGTCGTCGACGGCGAAGAGCTCGACGTGATGAACCTCCGCACGCTTCGAGCGCTCGTACGTTAGACCATCCCATCTTCGTAGGGCCAGCGAGTTGAATGAACGCCGGGCCACCATGGCCAGGCATCAGCGATCAGGCGCCAGGCTTCAGGCGCCTCATGCCTGACGCCCCATACCTGACGCCTGACGCCTTTATATCGGTGGGCCGGCGAAGCGCAAGCTCGCTTGTCCAACCGTACTTCAGCGCCCTTGACGATCCGCCTGCGCGTCGCAATACTTTGTGTTGCAAAGTTACTGCAAGAGAACATCGACTTCCCCTGGGCCCCGTCCGTCATGCTTACCTTAGACGAAGCGCTGGAACAAATCTCGGATATTCGCGGGCACTTGCTGCGCAACGAAACTTTTCGTGGCTATCGGGCCCGAATTGTTGGTTGTTCGGCGATTGTTGCCTTCGCCGCCGCGGCTGTGCAACGTTGGTCGATTCCCGATCCTGCGCGAGCCGCCGCAGGCTACTTGGCGCTTTGGATCGGCGCCGCGGCGCTCAGCTTGGCGGTGGCCGCCGTCGAGATGTCGCTACGATGTGCGCGAGCCGGGTCGATGTCGATCGAGCGCACGCGTCAGGCAGTCGAGCAATTCTTTCCCTGTTTAATGGCTGGCGCCTTGGTGACGTGCGTGGTTTTCCGATACGTCGCGGAATGCCTATGGATGTTGCCTGGCCTGTGGTCAGTCATATTTAGCCTCGGCATTTTTGCGTCTTGCCCGCTCTTGCCTCGGCCGGCGAAGTGGGTGGCCGTCTATTATCTTGCGGCGGGCGCAATCTGCCTGGCTCTGGCCCAGGGCGAACGTGCGTTGTCTCCCTGGTGCATGGTCGGCACGTTCGGGGTCGGTCAAACTCTCGCGGCTTTGATTCTTTACTTCACCTTGGAGCGATCTCATGAAGCCGAGTGATCCAGCTTCTGAAGCACCCGGCCGGTTCGCCTACGAGGGCCTGCCGCGAGTACTGCACGAGAAAGCGCGGTTGGGCATCATGACGTCGCTCGCCACGCACCCCGGCGGCCTGCTCTTCACTGACTTGAAAGAGCTATGCTCGCTGACCGATGGCAACCTCAACCGGCACTTGAAGGTGTTGCAAGAAGAGAGGCTGATCGAAGTCCGCAAAGACGAGAGCCCCAAGCGGCCTCAAACCGTCTGCCGCATCAACGCCGAAG
>DASSFG010000581.1:0-5630 GCA_035694685.1 Pirellulales bacterium | reverse complement strand
ACAAGTTGACGAAGGGTGCTATCGCGTATCGACGATGTTCACACGCCGGCCCTCACGATCGAACTGGACGTAGCCGTCGATCAGGGCAAACAGCGTGTAGTCGCTTCCCTGACCGACGCCCTTGCCGGGAAAGAAGCGATTGCCCACCTGGCGCACCAGGATGTTGCCCGCCCATACTTGCTCGCCGCCGAACTTCTTCACGCCCCGCCGCTGCGCGTTCGAATCGCGTCCGTTGCGGCTGCTGCCTTGTCCCTTCTTATGAGCCATGACCGAGTTTCTTTCCTGTGATTTGAATCTCCGAATGAATCCTGCTTTTTAGCGGTAAATCCAGGAATAGTCAACCTGCTCTTCGGGCTTGAGGCCAAAGCGTTCGATGCCGGGGTGCTCGCGGTAACCGTAGCGGAATTCGGTTTCGTGTTCGTAAAACTTGTCGCTGGGCCGCCAAAAATTGAGCCGCAACGTCTTCTGCAGCAACTTGCGGCCGGTGCCCAGCGGATCGCCCTTCTTGTAGACGAACTGATCGTTGTCTTTGGCGTCGACCCAGCGGTACGCATTGGTCAGGCCCTGAACGTAGATCGAGAAATGATCGGTGGTTGGGTCGATGTCCTCCCAGGTAGCGACGCCCCACATGCCCAAATCCTGGCCGGGCGGGCTGGGCGGAATCTCCCGCTCCATCTCAACCGTATTCAGCAACCGGGCCGGAGCTTCCGGCAGCAGTTCCTTGGCGTTCAGCAGGCGTCGCGTGGCGTCTTCGCGCCGTTCGATTTCCGGCAAGGCAACCGGAATGATGCGGTCGGGATAAACCTTGCCCGTGTCCCAGCTTTCCAGCCAAATCCGCGGCACGAAGTCAACCGGTTGGGCTGAATCGACCACTTCCGACTTCACCTCGCCCTCGCCGGTGATCGTGCGCGACGCGACTTTGCCGGTGTTCTTCACGCGGTAAAGCAGATACCAGATTTGCTTGCGGTCGAAACGGCCGTCGGTGGCCGGCACGTCGACCGGGATCATGCGCATCGGCTTAAAGCTCAATTCCAGGCACCAGATGTCGCGTGCAAACACGACGTCCTTCGCCGGCGAACGGCCTTTGGAAAAGGGACGCTCGCCAAAGTCCGGATCGGCGGCCAGCACTTCGATCATGTCGTGCCGGCTGAAGGTCGCTCCCTCGTCAAAGTCGGGCGGAATGACCGTTTCGACGCCCTGCGCGGCTGCGCGAAATCGGCCCGACGCGGCGGCCGGCGCAACGGCGCTCTTTGCCGATGGCTTCGGTTGAACCGCCCGTGCGGCAGGCACGCCAACGCCGGTGGCAATAGCAATGGCCAGGCAACAGGCAGCCCCGACGAGAAGCGATCTGATCATGGGAAACGTTCCGATGTGGAATAGACGTTATGCCGCGTGGAAGATTTTAGTTTAAATCGAGCGATGGGCGCAAGCAAGCATCGAGCAGCCGGTAGTGTCCTAAAGTTGAGGTGCTGGAGCGCGCGCGGATGGTAGCCCGAAGCGTGAGCGAGGGAAATAACGCCCTTCCCTCGCTCACGCTTCGGGCTTCCCTGGCGAGCAACTCAACTTTAGGACACACCAGCAGCCGATCAGCATCGCTGGCGGCTGGTTGACGCCTAACCTACCGTGCCCGCCAGGGCGAAGAACTCGTCGCTGGCCAATACCGAAACCGCGGCCGATTCCACCGACATCGTGCCATTCTGGATATCCGTCACCATCCCCTGTGTCGTCGAATCGGCGGCGCGGTGCAAAAACACGGGATAGAAGGAGTCGACGATCTGCGCCGTGACTTCCTGGCCGTCAACAAACGTTTTCGCCACGTCCAAGCGGCTCTGACCCTGCGATAGTGCGTTTTCCCAGAACGTCAGTTCCGACGACGAGGCCGGGCGCCGCAACAAGTCGTGATACAAGGCCGCGACAAAATCGGCGTCAGCCACGTGCAGAGACGAATACTCCGCCGACGTTACAAAGCCCAAGGGCATGATCTTTTCCGAATCCCAGCTCTGAAAGCTGTTCACCCAGAACGTCTTGCCCGGCGGATCGGAGTTGCGCCCCAGGAACGTGTGGTAGTATTGTTCAACCTGTAAGCCACGGTGCTCCGACGAATCCCAAATGGCTTTTGCCACGTCGCTCCGTGTCGTGCCACCGGCCATCTTCTGCTGCCAATTCGTCAGGCTGGCGCTGTCGGCATGATGTCCCAGGACGGTGAAATAGAGGTCGTCAATGAACGCCGCGTTCGTGCTCGACGGCGGCGTGGACGTATTCATCGACACGGGCAACGGCACGATTGTGCTGGTCAGGACGTTTCCAATATCGTCGGTCTGAGACTGCCCTGCGACGACCGTGACAGGCGCCGTGGTGGTCGTCAGGGTTGTGCCATGGTCGGGCGTAATCACCTCGTCGACGGTGTAGGAGCCTGGGGCGAGCCCGCTGAAAAAGTAGCGGCCATTGGCGTCGGTAATCGCCGAGGGGTTGCTATTGCTCGGGGCGCCGCTGCCGTCAATGTTGACGAACACCGTCGCTCCGGCGATGCCCGGCTCGCCGGAGTCGAATTTACCGTTGACGTTCACATCGTTGAACACGCTGCCGACGATCGACGGCAATTCGCCGATGTTCGCCGTGGCGGTTTGACCTGTGGCGACAACGACCGATTGAGTGTTCGTCGACAGGCTGACGTTCGCCGGCAAGACTTCCATCACGTTATAGGCGCCGGCCGCCAGCCCCGAAAACGAGAAGTTCCCGTTGGCGTCCGTCGTGGTTGAAGGGTTTTTGGCATCGGGCTGGCCAGTCTTGTCGATGTTCAAAAAGACGGTGCGGCCGGCCACGCCAGGATCGCCCGACGCAAGTTGGCCATTGCCGTTGAGGTCGGTAAAGACGGTGCCGCTAATCGAGGGGATCGATTCACCGAAGTTGACGTTCGACGCTGCCTGGGTCGTGGCAAACGTGACGGTTTGCAGCGTGGTGGTCAAACTGGCGCCGCTGGGCAACACTTCGCGCACCGGAAAGCTGCCGGCCGGCACGGCCCCAATCACATAATTGCCGTTCGCGTCGGTCACCGCGGAGGGATTGTTGCTGTCGGGTTGGCCGCTGCCGTCAACATCGACGAACACGGTCCGGCCGGCGACTCCTGCTTCGCCGCTGTCTTGAGTGCCGTTGCCGTTGCTATCGGTGAAGACCGTGCCATACACGCTGTCGAGCAGGGTCATCGAGCTAATCTGTACGAGCTGGTTGTTGGCCCCAATCGGCAGGTTCTGAAGGTCGACAGGCACGTTCGGGTCGCTTTTGTTTTGCGTGGGAACGGCGGCAATCGCGTTGATCGTCTGCATGCCGTTGCCGATCACCTGGCCAAACACGGCATAGCCGTCTTTGCTGACGCCGCCCGGCCCCAGAGCGGTGGTGTTGTCGCCGAGGTTGATAAACCACTCGTCGCTGGCGGTGTTATCGGCTGTTCCGCGCGCCATGGCGATTGTGCCCGCCGTGTTCGGCAGCTTGTATTCCAGCGGAATGGTGGGGCCTTGCGAGACGGGCACAAACTGTGAGTTGCTGGTATAGGTGGCGCTGGCGGACGTGATGCCGCCGGCTTGGACGATGTAGTTGGTGATGGAACGGCTGAAAACGGCGTCGGCATATTTGTCGCTGTCGACATAGCTGAGGAAATTAGCGACCGATTGTGGGGCGTCGGCCGGAAATAGCTCGAGCTGAAAGTTGCCGAAATTCGTGTTCACCTGCACGATCGGGTCGCCGGCCAGGTAACAACGGGCCTCGAGCTGTTCAGGCCGACGGCGCATGGCCCCTCGGCGGCAAGTTGGCAACTTGGCCCGCCGCCTGCGAGCCGGCTTCAGGCTGGAAAAATGCGAAAAAACACCTCGCCACATGGCAAATCGGCTCCCGGCGGACGAAGAAGTGGTCCAAAGACCTATTAAATGCAGCGTTTACAGGGGCGGCAAGCAAAAAAAGTTTGCCGGCCGGCTGTCGGGCGTCAGAAAAGGACGTTTCCGGTCCTTCCAGGCCGAATTCACCGGCTATAATGGGCGCATGGCTCACCCACCGACTGAGGCCGAAAGCGTGTCTCGCTTCGCCACGTTGCACGAAGAATCACTCCAGTTGCTGGAAGATGCGCGTTCGCTCGTGGGCGAAATGCGGCTGGCGCTGGACCGTTGCAAGCGCCACCGGCCAGTGGTCGAGATTCGGCCCAGTGATCAGACGGAAATGATGGGACCGCCGCCGCTGAAATCGCATCGCGGCGGACGAATCGGCAAGAAACGAACTCAACGGCTCCGCCGACGCCGGCCGCGGTAGAAATCGGGCCGGACCGGACTCGTGGAACGGAATTCATTCCGTTCCGTACACAACGGAATAAATTCCGTTCTACGAGGAACAAAAACCGCATCAACAACAGGGCCGCAAGGCCCAATGCCGGCGCCAGACCATGTTCGCCCGACCCGCAACGCCGTCGATCGTTACTGCCATGGCTTGCCTGCTGCTGGCGGGGCGCCTGGCAACCGCCGCCGACCGTCCTCGATTACCATCAGCGTCGCCCGCTTCGGTAGGCATGTCGCCCGAGCGACTGGAGGAAGTCGACGAGGTGGTAGCTAAAGCTCTCGTCGCCGGGCAGATGCCGGGCTGCGTCGTGCTGGTCGCTAGGCAAGGCAAAACCGTCTTGTTGCGGGCATACGGCCATCGCTCGCTCGAACCGGAAAAAACGCCGATGACCGTCGATACGCTGTTCGATCTGGCGTCGCTGACCAAGCCCGTCGCCGCGGCCACAAGCGTGATGCTGCTGGCCGAGGACGGTAAGCTCTGCCTCGACGACCCGGTTGCCAAGCACCTGCCCGAGTTTGCCGCCAACGGCAAACAGGCGATCACCATCCGGCAGCTCCTCACGCACCAGGGCGGCCTGATTGCCGACAACGACATCTCCGACTACGCCGTGAGTCGCGAAGAGGCGATCACGCGGTTGCTTGCCACTCGGCCGCGCTCGTCGCCGGGCGAATCGTTCGTTTATTCCGACGTAGGGTTCCTGATCTTGGGCCTGTTGGTCGAGCGCGTCGCTGGTGAAAGCCTCGACCGGTTCGTCGCGTCGCGCGTCTTTCAGCCGCTCGGCCTCGAAGAAATGGGCTACCTGCCCAGCGTGGAACTGAGCCGACGCGCCGCCCCCACCGAAAAGCGCAACGGCCACTGGATGCAGGGCGAAGTCCACGATCCACGCGCTTTTGCCCTGGGCGGAATCGCCGGCCACGCCGGGCTGTTCTCGACCGCCGAAGACCTGGCGGTCTACGCGCAGATGGTTTGCAATCGAGGAAATTACGACGGCAAACAAATCCTCAAGCCAGAAACCGTCGCCGAGATGACGCGGCCGCAGCAGACCGCCGGCGGCATTCGCGCTCTCGGCTGGGACATGCGAACCGGCTATTCATCAAATCGCGGCCAAGGCTTTTCCGACCGCGCGCTCGGGCACGGCGGCTTCACCGGCACTTCGCTCTGGATCGACCCCGAGCTGGAGCTGATCGTTATTTTTCTGAGCAACCGAGTACACCCTGATGGCAAAGGCTCGGTCAATCAGCTCGCGGGACGCATCGGCACGATTGCCGCAAAAGCAATTTCGGCGGGTGATTGACGGTAGTGGGGCAGCC
>DASSFG010000580.1:0-2520 GCA_035694685.1 Pirellulales bacterium | reverse complement strand
TTCGAGTTGCGGCCCATGCGGGTGAGAAACATTTTCATCTGCGAGATGGTCGTATTCTGCGCCTCGTCGAGGATGATAAAAGCTTCATTGAGCGTGCGGCCGCGCATATAGGCCAGCGGAATGACTTCGATCAAGTCCTGTTCGGTGTAACGTTTTATCTGATCGTAATCCATCATCTCGCGCAGGGCGTCGAGCAGCGGCCGAAGGTAGGGATTGATTTTGGCCTGCAAATCGCCGGGCAAATAACCGAGGCTTTCACCGGCCTCGACGGCCGGCCGCACCAGCACAATCTTGCGGATTCGCTCCTGCTTGAGGGCGGCTACCGCCATGGCCACGGCCAGGTACGTCTTGCCGGTACCGGCAGGGCCGACGCAAAAAACCAGGTCATTGTTTTGAATGGCCCGCAAGTAATCGGCCTGGCCGGGGCTACGGGCCTGGATTTTACGTCCCGCCTGAAAGACTTCGATGGGGGGAACTTCCTCTGCGGTTCGCTCGCCGGTAACCATCGCCAGCGCCCTGGCCACGTCGTCGGGGGCAACTTCGCCTTGCCGCACCGCCAGCGACTGTAGTTCTTCGAGCACGCCCGTAGCTTTGCTGACCGCCTCGTCGTTACCCTCGACCCGAATCTGGTCGCTACGGGTGGAAATGCGCACTCCGAGCGCGTCTCGGATTTGCTTGAGGTGCTGATCGCGAGGTCCGAAAAGCGACAAGAGCGCTTTGGAATCGACTACCGCAATACTTGCTTCAGTCATTCATGGTGCGCCGGCGTTGAGGTCGGCCGGCGCTGGTAAAAACACGGCCGGCTAGGAGCCGGCTGCACGTAGAGTATTCTACCCTAGCGGACCAGCGACTGACAGCAGGAATTGGTGAATGGCCGTAACCGCTTATCCAGCCAACCTTTAAGAACATTCTCAGCCAGATGATTTGCACGGCCCGCTGCGGATTTCGCGAGATGCCTGTCGCCGCTGTGGTTTACGGTAGGTCTCGCTTTTCGAGGAAAGCATCCACGTCTACGCCCAGCCGCGGGCCATGTCGTCTGAGCGACTCAAGCGTGGCTGGATCGACCGGAATGCCCGCTCGCTGCCGCCCGCGCAGGGTACGAAACTCGAGTTCGCCCGGCACGAGCACTTCCTTAAAGCCGGGCGCAGGCGCAGACGATTTGATGTAGGCGATTGTGTCATCTACCAGTCGCCTGAAATCCGCCACCGGGCAAAAGGCCGCCGGATCGATCACCACGAAGCAGACGCCGTTGCCCGTCACCGCCGGGTCGTGAGAGCGGACGCCGGCCAAGGCGCTGCCCAGCAGTTCGACCAGCAGGCTCAGAGCGAATCCCTTGTGTCCGGCCGAGCCGCCCAGCGGCAGCACCCCGCCGCGAGGCGGCCCATAGAACTTGTTCGGATCGTTGGTCGGTTGGCCCTGAGCATCCACAATCCAACCGTCGGGCACCAGTTTGCCTTCGTTGCGATAGAAGCGGAGCTTGCCTTCCGGGGCGATTGAAGTGGCAAAGTCGGCCACAATCGGATCACTTCCGGTGGGCATGGCGTAGGCAATCGGATTGGTCGCCAAACGCCCTTCGCGTCCGCCCCAGGGGAGTACATAGTGCCCGTTCGCGGGCGAGTTGCAGGTTGCCAGGGCAACCATTCCCTCGTCGGCGGCAATCTGCACCCAGGCCCCCAATCGTCCAACGTGGCTCGCGCGGCGGGTAATGACGCAGGCGGTGCGCTGCTCACGAGCAATTTCGATCGCCACGCGCACGGCCTTTTCAGCGCCCACCGCCCCAAAGCCGCGGCCACAATCGACGGCGGCGGTGCTCGCCCCCGTGCGTTCGACCACCAGGGGCGCGTTGGTGACCATCGTGCCGTCGGCGACGGCATCGAGATACTCCGGAATTCGCAGCACACCGTGCGAGTCGTGGCCCATCAGGCTGCTCATGACGAGCGCCGCGACGGTCGCCCGCGCCTCCTCCGCAGCCGCTCCGGCGGCCTCAAACAACGCCACGCCGAGTTGTGAGACACGTTGTGCTGGGTACAATTGGCTCATCGGATCGGGACCAGCCGTGCCATGCCGAGTGTGGCCCAAGAGGTAGCGGCGCACGTGATCGGTGTTAATAGTGTGGCGCTGCCCGGTTCTCCGTTGGGAGTCGCGCGAGAAACCATAGGCCAACTGCCGTCCTGCAATTGCGTAGCAACCAGGAAGTCGATCCCCCGTTTGATTCCGGGATCCTCGGCGGTAAAGCCTACGAGCGACAGAACGTACAAACTTTGGCCTGTGGCAAATGCATCACTCTTCACTTCAGGAACCGTCTGACTCCAGCCACCGTCGGCACGTTGCAAACTGAGCAATTCATCGATCGTCGTCTGCACGGTCTCGCGCGGTTGGGCCAGACGATTCGCCAGGATCAGCTTTGCGATTCTCTCCTGATGAATATTAGCGAGCTCGGCGGCGTCGAACCATGACGTCGCTTTTTTCAATGCCGCGCGTTGTTCCTCGGACGAATTCGTATCGGTTTCTCCTTGGAGC
>DASSFG010000579.1:0-9276 GCA_035694685.1 Pirellulales bacterium | reverse complement strand
CACTGTCTCGCCCGGCCCGGTTCCTGTGCCGCTCATCGACATGGGCCGCCAATATGCCACCATCGAGAGCGACGTCAAGGCCGCCATTGAGAGAGTGTGTGCTTCGGGTCGCTTCGTTCTCGGTTCCGATTGCACTGAACTGGAGCAGGCGATTGCCAGATACTGCCGTGTGAAGCATGCCATCGCTTGCGCTTCAGGGAGCGATGCCCTGCTGTTGGCCCTGATGGCCCTCGACGTCGGACCCGGCGACGAAGTCGTGCTGCCTAGTTACACCTTCTTTGCCACGGCATCGGCGGTGTCGCGGTTGGGCGCTCGGCCCGTGTTCGCTGACATTGAGCCGGGCACATTCAATATCACGGCGTCGACGGTTTATCGGCTGCTTTCTTCGAAAACCAAAGCGATCCTGCCCGTTCACCTTTACGGTCAATGTGCCGAAATGTCGGGACTGGTCGACCTGGCCTTGAACCACGACCTGTCGGTGGTCGAAGACGCCGCACAGGCCATCGGCGCTGAATACGCCGGTGAGCGCGCCGGCGGCATCGGCGACATGGGCTGCTTCAGCTTCTATCCGACGAAAAACCTGGGGGGGTTCGGCGACGGCGGAATGCTGACGACCAATCGCGATCACCTGGCGGAAAAGCTACGGTTGCTACGCGTTCACGGCATGCAGCCGCGGTACTGTCACCAGGTGCTCGGCATCAATAGCCGGCTCGACAGCCTGCAAGCGGCGGTGCTCAACGTCAAGCTACCACACCTCGACGATTGGACGGCAGCCCGGCAGCGCCATGCCGCCCGTTATGGCGAGCTCTTCACCAGCCTGGGACTCGATCAGTCGATCAAGTTGCCACCCACGGCGGCCCTGCGGCGGCACGTTTGGAATCAATACGTCGTGCGCGTGCCCGAGGGACGCCGCGACGCACTGCGGCAACATCTCACCGATCGCAAGATCGGCAGCGAAATCTACTATCCGATACCACTGCACTTGCAGCCTTGCTTTGCTTATCTTGGCTACCGTCAGGGCGATCTGCCCGAAACCGAAAGGGCAGCGGCTGAAACACTGGCCCTGCCGATCTTTCCCGAGTTGACGCCGGCCGAGCAGGAGCTTGTCGTTCGCGAGATTGCGTCATTCTACGGCCTGCGACACGGCCTCTCCGGCCCGAAGTATCTCCAGCACGGCGCCAAGAAGCGGGCCGCCTGAGATGCCGTCAGTGTTAAGGTTTCGCCGCCCGTAACGTTTCGGGCAAGGTCGAGCCGAGGAAACGATAGCGGCAGCCCATCCGATCGAAGCGGTACATGGCGACGCTCGTAGTCGGAGAAGGCTGGCCCGTATTCTCGCCTGTCAACATGCGCTGGATCGTATCGCTGACGGGCAAGGCGATGGTCGACGGTGGCAGTAACGGCGACGGTACCTCGTATTGAAAACCATCAAAGGGGCCACCTATGAATTCAATCCGCTGCCGATCGTCACGTTGCTCTTTCATCTTTACTTCCCAAGAACGCTTCGCAGGCCAAGGCGTCTGGTGGACGGCATGCGAATCTAGCGTAAAGGCCGCAACAAGCGTGCCGCCGGCGCAAGCAGCGGTTACCATAGGGAGTTTCCCGCAAGACTTCCTGTGAGACTCCGATGAATTCCCGTTTTCACTGTTTCGTTTTTCTGCTGTCAGTGCTGACAGCCGTTCGCGCCCAGGGCGAGCTGGTTATTGAGACAGTCGCCGGCAGCGGTCAATCAGGAGACAACGGGCGTGAGGGACCAGCCGACAAGGTGAACATCGACCAACCGTTCGGCGTCGAATTTGGGCCCGATGGCGCGCTCTACGTTTGCGAAGTGGGCCAGCACCGCATCCGACGGCTCGATCTTGCGCGAAGGTATTTAACGACGGTGGCAGGATCCGGCCGGAAGGGATATCGCGGCGATGGCGGACCGGCAACCGAGGCGGATTTGAATGAGCCTTACGAAGTCCGCTTTGATCGCCGAGGCAACCTCTTTTTCGTCGAGATGCGAAACTGCGTCGTGCGGAAGGTCGACAAGCAAACGGGTCGTGTTTCGACCGTAGCCGGCAGCGGCCGGCCGGGCTTCGGTGGCGACGGCGGCCCCGCCACACAAGCGTTGCTGCGCGACCCACACAGCATTGCCCTCGACTCAGACGACCGACTTTACATCGCCGACATTGGCAACCATCGCATCCGACGTGTCGATTTCAAGACCGGCGTCATCGAGACCATTGCCGGTAACGGCGACAAGATGCTGCCGCCCGACGGCACTCGAGCCAAAGGTGCGCCGCTCTTTGGCCCGCGGGCGCTGTTCATTTCCGGGGCCGAGCTGTGGATTGCGCTACGCGAGGGGAACTCGATTTGGGTCATGGACATCAACGAGGGTATGTTGGGCCACGAAGCTGGCACGGGCGAGAAAGGATACACCGGCGATGGCGGGCCTCCGCTGGAGGCCACGTTCGATGGCCCGAAGGGACTCGCCCTCGATCTCAAAACCAAAAAAGACTTAGCGATCGTCGATACGGAGAATCACGCCATACGCGGAATTGATTTGCACCTCTCGGAGATAACCACCTTGGCAGGCGGCGGACCATCGGCCGCAGGCTTTGCCGGGGACGGTGGCCCTGCGAACAAGGCCAGGCTTAACCGCCCGCACGGGATTTGCATTGGGCCGGACGGCGCGATCTACATCGGCGACACGAATAATCACCGTGTTCGCCGGCTCCGTTCGGCAGCACGCCGAGAATAATCTACCGCATGGCCTTGGTGGTTCGCATGTGGCACAGCCGCCCTCGGCTGTGGATCGGTCGCCTTTGGCGAACGCGAACCCAGCCGAGGGCGGCTGGGCCACATGCAGCAGGTTTTTTTCCGCGGGCTGCCTTTAGTGCGGATGATTCGCCGGCACACTGACGTCGGGTACCCGCGCGCGGGTGGCTCGCCTGTGGCGAGCGGAAGGTTATGTTAAGCCGTTTTCTCGATGCTTACTTACCATAAGCGCTGCGGGGCTTTTGCGGGGCCGAACCTTCGGCGTCCATGCCGCTCAGGCCGCGACGGCCCAGCGGCCGGCGGACCTTGAATGCGCCCGAGACGCTGCCGGTCGATTGCCCCGGGCCGCCGTCGCGCCGCTCGGGAGGTATCTCGCCGCCATTGCCGTGGCGGCCGAAGACGAGCGTCTGCTGCTGGTTTCTCCAACCCATCTGGTCGAGGAATTTGGACACGCTCGTCGGCCGCACACCCAGTTTCTGCGCGTCGCGCCCCAACGTCGTGAACGCCTTTGACAACACCGCGGCGTCTTGCGGCGGTTCGCCTACGATGAGGTAGCGCGTATTCACGTTGAGCTCGCCTATTTGCTTGCCGTCCTTAGTGTCTTCGGCGTCGATGCGGCCGCCGTTCAGCCGGATCAGGTCCCGCAGCATGTCGCGGTCGTCGCTCCCATCGCCATCCATGTCGATGAAGCCGATGATGCCGAAGCCATCGGTGCGGCCGGGCTGCCAGAGCGGCGTATAGATCTTGTCGCCTTGAACCAACGGATCAGTCATGCGGTCTTCCAAGATGCGGGCTTCCGCAAAGTGAGGCCCCAGAATCTCCGTGACTTCAATGCGGCCCTTGGTTTTCTGGTCGTCGCCCACGTCTTCATCTCCGGCCAACACGCTGAACATCGTCTGCCGCTTCAATCCATCGCTCTGGCCCACGTTGATGTAAGCACTGCGTGATTGTTGGTCGACCCATACAATCTTGCCATCGGGCACTTCAAAGCCCGTGGTGGGATCGAGAACGTCGATCTTTTCCGTCAGATAAACGTTTGCCGTCGAGAGTTTCTTGTTCTCTCCCTTGAGATCCTCTTCAGTCTTTTTGCTCGTCTCGGCGAGCTGCGACATGTCTTCGTTCTTCTTGGCGAGTTGCTTCTTCAGGTCCTCGTTGTCGTCGAGCATTCGCTTGCGCTCGGCGTCGAACTCCTTCTTGGCCTCTGCCAGATCGGCCTCGGCCTTGCGAGCGTGCTCTTCGGCTGCGGCCACTTGCTCTTGCTTGGCGTTTTCGACCTTTTCGCGTTCGTCTTTTTCTTGCTGGATGGTCAGCCGCGCTGCCACTAACTCGCTGGTCCGCTCCTCCAGCGTTTTGAAGAGAAACTCCAACGCGGGGTGGTAGAATTTGCTTTCGTCAGGCGCCGTGGCGGCGTACTTTTTCATGTCTTCGTCGAGGGTCTGCCGCACGTCGTCGAGCTTGGCCTGCGGACTGACGCCGATGAACTCCTTCACCTTCTCCATTTCGGTGACCGCGTCGCGCATTTGTTTTTGCGCGTCGGTGGCTGCTCCTTTGTCGACGCGGCTGCGTTCGTCTGCCTCCTGATATTCGCGAAAGAACATAAACGTCGTCACGCTCAACAGAATGGTGAGCATGACGAAAATAATCAGCGCGATCTGCAAGCCTTGATTTTCGCTACTGGCCATCGCTCAACTCCTCTGCGGCCGCCGGCCGCGTCTCTCCTGGCCGACGTCGTCCTCACGCGGTGAGAGATCTGCTCGAAAAGAGGCCGCTCCGCGGCCTGTAGATGGATGTGTTACCGACCTCGCCCGGTCGCCGTGCATGCAGGCCAGGCTTTTAGCCTGACGTCAGGCTAAAAGCCTGACCTACCAACGACCTACGTTGAGTCTAAGCGGCCGGACAAGCGGTGTCAAAAGGATTATCCGCTTCTGCCTGCTTTTACGCTACCGCTTGCGTGGACGCGGGGGAGTACGCGTGGCGACCTTGGGGCGGTGCACGAGGTAGAAGGCTGGGTCGTCGATGATCCAGTCGGTCGACCAGGTTTGGCCGTCGTCGGCACTGATCAGGTCGAAAAAGAAGGTGTCGAACGTATAGGCGGTAAAGCCATAGGGGTATTGGGAACTGATGCGATCGGCGGCGGTCAGGTCATCGATGCCCGGCTTGGCATAGTAGTGCACCTGCCCATCGGCGGTGAACGACATGCCCAGGGTCCACCAACCGGTTTGCTTGATTTCCGGACCTCTGAAATCTTTGCCGCTCGCGCCGGACCGGATCAGGAAATGGGCCGCATCTTGCTTGTAGCGACGATCGCTTTTGCTCTGGAAGACAATCCACATGCCGGGCCAGTATTCTTCCACGTCTTCCTTGCCGTTGGGCCGCGAGCCGTGGGCGCCTGCCCGCAAGGCAAACGTATTACCGCTGCGTTTTTCCCACTGGTCGAAAGGCGGCATGTAAACCCGCACGACGAAGCTGGGCAGCCACGAGACAGGTATCGACCGCCCAATGGCCCCGCGCACGTTGGCAATCAGGTCGTCTTGCTGGCTGTGATAGCTTGGCCGGTCAGGCGTGCCGCTGTAGAGCGACCGCATCGAGAGCGAGCCTTTGCTGCCCGGCAGACCGCCTGCTGGGGTGGCAACCCGCTGAAGCGAGTCGGGATGTCCGCGCATTGGCCCCTCAAACCAGCGGCGGTTCGTCGAATAGCCATTCGGCAGCCGCGCCTGGCCATCGAGCTCGGAGCTGTTCTTGGGGTTGTTATAGACGTATCCCCAATTGGGATCTTCAAAATCGTCGCCCGCGTTGGTGACCTTTTCGCCGGCGCCGGGCACCAGTCCCTGGGCTGCCACGACGCTGGGGCCGACGAGCAGGAACACAACGGTTGTGAGGGGAAGTAAGCGTGGTGAGGTGCTGGCCATAAAGGCCCTTTCCTAAAGCAAGGGAACCGTTTTCGAGGGCGGGATTCTGCCAAAAGAGGGACCGGCCGTCTATATGAAATCCATCGGTCGGCCGGCGCGGCGAGACGGGAGGATGGCCTTCCTAGGCCGTCACCTTTGGGATGGACGGGCTAGGAAGCCCATCCTCCAAATCACATTTGAGCCCGCCACAGGCCATCTCTGCCACGGGCGACGTTTGACAGCTCGCCGTAAGCCATTTAGAGTTAATAGCTTGAAGTGAATCATTGGGCGGAAAACCATGCACTGGCGAGGTTTTGAGTGGCCGACAAGCCCTGGGGCGGTGTTTTTGCCGAGGCGACCGATCGTCGCGTCGAAAAGTTCACCGAGAGCGTGAGCTTTGATCGCCGCCTTTATGCGCACGATATCCGCGCGTCGATCGCCCACGCTCAAATGCTCGAAAAAGTCGGTCTTTTGGGCGACGAAGAGTGCCGCGAGATTGTGCAAACCCTTGAAGCCATCCGCCGAGAAATTGAGCAGGGCGAATTTCCCTTCGCCATTTCGTTGGAAGACATCCACATGCACATCGAGCGGGCGCTCATCGACAGGCTGGGCGACGCGGGCCGCAAGCTGCACACCGGCCGCAGCCGCAACGACCAGGTTTCAACCGACCTCCGGCTTTGGGTGCGCGACGCGATCGACGAAGTGGGATCGTTGCTGGCCGACTTGCAAAGGGCGTTCGTCGAACGTTGCGAAGCCGACCGCGACGTGATCATGCCGGGTTACACTCATCTCCGACGCGCCCAGCCGGTGCTGGCGCCTCACTACTGGTTGGCCTATTGCGAGAAATTCGAGCGTGACCGTGCCCGTCTGACCGACTGCCGGCGACGGACCAACGTGCTGAGCCTGGGCACCGCCGCCCTGGCCGGCACGACGTTGCCGATTGACCGCGAAGACGTTGCCCGGCGGCTGGGCTTCGAGGGTCTCGCGGCGAACAGCCTCGACGCATCGAGCGATCGCGACTTCGTGGTCGAATTTGTGTTCGCCCTGTCGATGATCTCAGAACACCTCAGCACGTGGGCCGAGGAATGGATTCTGTGGTCGACCACCGAGTTCGGCTTTTTGGAACTGCCGCAGGCCTTCTGTACCGGCTCGTCGATCATGCCGCAAAAGATCAACCCCGACGTGCTGGAGTTGGTGCGCGGCAAGACGGCCCGCGTGGTGGGCGACCTGACACGGTTGCTGGTGCTCATCAAAGGATTGCCGCTGGCCTACAACCGCGACCTGCAGGAAGACAAGGAGCCGCTGTTCGACGCTTTCGACACCGTGAAAAGTTGTCTCGAACTGGCGGTGCCCTTGGTGCGCGAGACGAAGCTGAACCGGCAGGCCATCGCCGCTCGGCTGGACGAGGGCCATCTGGACGCCACGACGCTCATGGAATGGGCGATCAAGCGTGGAGTGCCGCAGCGCACGGCGCATGAGATCGTCGGCAAGCTGGTGCGCCAAGGGCTCGATCAGGGCGTGGCCCTGGCTGAGTTGTCGCCCGACGAATTCGAGCAGGCGCATCCTGCGATCGACGCGTCGGTGCAGGAGGTGCTTGGGCCACGGCGGGCCGTTGCAGCGTTTGTAAGTTACGGTTCTACGGCGCCCGTTGAAGTCGAGCGTCAGGTCGCCGCCTGGCGTCGGAGGGTCGGTTTATGAGAAGACGATTTGCGGTCTGTCAAGCCATTTCGCGCGGCGGGCGCTTCTGGTGTGCGAAGGGACAAGGAGACAAGGAGACAAGGGGACAAGGAGACGCGCTGCGCCGCTCCGCGAGTCACCGCTTTGTCATCCCCTTGTCTCCTTGTCTCCTTGTCTTCTTGTCGCATGTATTTGTGGCCATCGCCATTTTCACGCTAATCGCCACAACGGCCACTGCACAGGACGACGAAGACGGCGGAGACACAGCGAAACCGAAGGCCGTCGAACGCGAACGGCGGCCGAGCAGCGATCCGGCGGTGAAAGCGCTGCTGGCCACCAATCCAACGACGCCGGCTGAGCTGTTGGGCGCCATCGACGTGCTGATCGACCTGCGAGCGCTCGACGACGCCTACGGGCTGGTGAAGCGGTTGGCCAAGAGCAAGCCCGACGAAAATGCCTGGGCCGATCTGGTTGAGAAATTCGGCTCCGCACTGTTCCTGCGATTGGCATTTCTTGACGACCTGCAGCCCGAGGGACGAGAAATCTCCGATGCTGCGCTGGCCGCCGCTGATCGTCGGGCACGCGATCCAGCCCGTTTGTCAAAGCTCATTGGCCAGCTTCAAGATGAGTCGGCTGCGGTGCGGCGCGGAGCAATGGTTCGTCTGCTGTCAGGCCGTGAGGCGGCAATTCAGGCGTTGACCGCCGCGCTCATTGATCCGGCGCGTGAGACGCAACGGGCGGCCATCCGTACCGCGTTGGTGCAGTTCGGCCGAGACGCTCCGGGGCCGCTCATCGCGCTCGTGCGATCGTCGCTGCCGGTGGCTCGAGTCGAAGCCATTCGCACGCTGGCCGAGCTTGGGCAGTCGCTGACGGCCCTCGATCTGCTGGCCCCGGCCTTGCTTGCTAGTTCACCCGACGAAGTTCGAGCCGCGGCCCGCGAGGCGCTCATCGCGCTAATCGGCCGCGTGCCCGATCGCGATGAGGCGACGGCGGCCCTCACTCGCACCGCCAAGTCGGAGTTCGCCTTGTCGCTAGTGGAACCGGACATGGAGGCCTTGCCAGTGGTTCAATGGCGATGGAACGAGCAGAACTCAGCGCTTGATTTTTCGCTTTCGCCCCCATTGGCCGAGCATCTCGACCGAGCGGCCAATCTGGCCGGCGACGCAGCCCTTTTGGCCCCGCGCCGACGCGAAGCAGCGTGGCTGGCGCTGGCGGCCCGTGCGGAGGCTGAAGCATATCGCATCGGCATCGACCAGCCTCCGCCGACCGGCCCCGGTAACGCCGCCGCGCTGTTGGAGGCAGAAGACGCCGACGTGCTCGACGGCATGCTCGGCTACTCCTTGGCCAACGGGCATACGGTGGCGGCGGCGGCGGCCGCCCGCGCGTTGGGCAAGATTGCGAGGCCGGAATTGCTGTTTCGCTTGCAACCTCAACCGTGCTCGCTGGTGGAAGCTGCCCGTAGCGGCGACCGCCGGTTGCGCTATGTGGCGCTGGCGGCCCTCATGCAGATCAAGCCCGGCCGGCCCTATCCGGGTTCGAGCCTGGTTGTGGAGGCGCTGGGTTACCTGGCCGGTTCGTTCGCCGCTCCGCGCGCCCTGGTCGCCGATGCCCGCTCGGCGGAAGTCGAGTTGCAAGCCGGCTTGCTGGCCAGCCTGGGTTACGAGACCGATGCGGCGACGAACGACCGCGACCTTGTCTCACAAGCCATCGCTTCGCCCGACTATCTGTTCGCCTTGATTGACTACAGCCTGGCGGGGCCGACTTCGGGTGAGTTGCTGCAACGCCTGCGCCGCGACAACCGCACCGCTCGCCTGCCGATCGGCATCATCGCCTCAAGCGAAGATCTCGACGCGGCGAGGCGTCTCGCCCGGCGCACACCTCTGACGAACATCGTCTATCGCCCGGTCGATGCGGCGGGCCTCGAATTTCAGATCGAGCGGCTGTTGGCCCAGGC
>DASSFG010000578.1:0-17797 GCA_035694685.1 Pirellulales bacterium | reverse complement strand
CAACCTGACCCTGCCCGGCTTGACGAGCTACAAGTCAAACCAGTCGGCGTTTATAGTCGACGGCGCGAACAGCGTGCTGGACGTCTCCGCCCTGACCACGCTGACCCAGCAGGCCTATTGGGCAATCAAGGCTGCCAACGGCGGCACGATCAAGCTCTCCGGTTTGTCCGGCACGTTGGCTCCCATCGATGGCGTTGACATCACTGACACCGGCAACAGCATGATTCTGGACGGAAACCTCGCCAGCCTCAACGGCGTCAACATCACGGTGGACGGCACCGACTCCGGCCTCACTGCCGCTTGGGCCACCTTCACGGGCGGTCAATTGACGACCAAGGGTGGTTCCACTTCCTTTCCCGCGCTGACCGACGCGGTCATCGCGGGCCTTTCGTTCAACAACGGGGGCACGTTCAACTTTCCGGTCCTCACCAAGGGCAGTCTCCCGTTGCAAAATGGCCAGAGCGTTACCATTCAGAGTACGCTCGTCAACCTGCCCGCCGACGGCGCCAGCGGCGCCGTCATCAACATGCCCGCGTCGCAATCGTTGACGATTGCGTTCGACAATTCAGGCACGTTTTCGGGTGGCACAACCTTCAACGTCGGCGCCGGCAGTGGCATCGTGCTGGCGGGCGGGAGCTATCTGGGCGGCGCCACCTTCAACTTGGGCAACGGATCGAGCGTTAACCTTACTGGCGCGCAAACAACCACCTACGGCGGCACGCTCACGAGCACGGGCGGCGGCACCGTCACGCTCGGCAGTGCCACAGAAAACGGCACATTCTCCGACGCAACCGGCGGCGCGATGCTCGATTTCTCTGGTAACGTGTTCCAGTGGAGAACCGGTTCGGTCGACAGCGCGAACGGCGACCTGACCAACCAGGGCACCATCAACCTGGCCGGCAATTCGACGGAGCAGTTCAATGGCGGCGGCACGCTCGACAACGCCGGCACGCTGACCGTCGGCGGCACGCTCAATGTCGGCGGAAATTTTACGCAGACCTCGGGCGGAACGCTCAACGAGCAGATGGCCGGCAGCGCGCAAAGCGGCCAGTTCGGACAGGTGATTGCCACGGGCGCCGCCACGCTGGCCGGCAATTTCAACCTTTCGCTAGTGGGTGGATTCTCGCCCGCCGCCGGACAGAATTACGCGGTGTTGAAGTACGCGAGCGCCACGGGCTCGTTCGCCACCGTCACGGGGCTTGTATCGGGCATGACCACCAACCAGACCGCCACGGAGTTCGTCCTGGTAACGCCGCTGTCCGTGTTGCCCAGTAGCAGCGTCACGTCGCTGCCCGCCACCGAAACTTCCACCAGCTTCACGGTGAGTTGGTCGGGCAGCGACACAGGCGGCCCCGGCATCGCCGGCTACAGCGTGTTTGTCAGCGACAACGGCGGCGCGTTCACGGCCTTCAAGACGAACATCACCGCAACCTCGGCCACGTTCACCGGCCAGGCGGGCCACACCTACGGCTTCTATAGCGTCGCCACCGACACGGCGGGCAACGTGCAGACCACGCCCACCACGGCGCAGGCCACGACGACGGTAGCGCTCGTCACCGCATTGCCTACCAGCACAGTTTCAGCGCTGCCGGCCCTCAGTCCGGCCACCTTCACGGTCTCCTGGAGCGGCATGGATGCGGGCGGGCCCGGTATCGCCACTTACAGCGTTTACGTCAGCGACAACGGCGGGCCGTTCACGGCCTTCCAAACGGCTACCACTGCTACGAGCGCCAGCTTCACTGGCGTCGCTGGCCACACCTATAGCTTCTATAGCGTCGCCACCGATACGGCGGGCGGCGTGCAGACGACTCCGACCGCGGCCCAGGCCAGCACGCAGGTGGCCACCGACCCCAAGGAGCGCTACGTGGCGGCGGTGTACCACGACGTCCTCGACCGCCTGCCCGACCCGAAGGGACTGCAATACTGGATGCAATTGCTCGACAACGGGACGGCTGTCAGCGCCGTCGCGGAAGCGATTGCCCACAGCGACGAATACTACGCGGTCTTCGTCATCGAGCCCGACTACCTCACGCTACTGGGCCGTGCGGCCGATCAATCCGGCGTGACGTATTGGACGCAGCAAATGCACAACGGGCTGACCGACCAGGAGTTGGAAGCCGGCTTTGTCGCTTCGTCAGAGTTCTATCAAAGTGCCGGCGGGACGAATCTGGCCTGGATCGACGCTGTTTACAAGCTGCTCTTAGGCCGAAGCGCCGATTCCGACGGCGAAAAGTATTGGAACAGTCAGTTGGCGGGTGGTGCGACGCTTCACGACGTCGCCTTGCGGATTGCCAACAGCGCCGAGAACGACACGCAACTCATCAACGACGATTACATGCACTATCTCGGCCGCCCGGCCGATCCCCAGGGGCTTGCCTTCTGGCTGATCCAGTTTGGCGACGGCGCCACGAACGAAGACGTCATCGCCGGCTTTACTGGCTCGGCAGAATACTACGACGAGCACAGCTAGGGCCGACCAGCCTGAGACGGCAACGAACTTCCTCCTGGAGGAATTGTGACGTTGCCAGGAGCAATTAGGTTGACGGCCCGTTGGAGGAGCGCGGGGCGGATGCCAGTTCTTCGACGCCGACAACGTGCAGCAGGTCAACTAAAAACGACCGATCGCAGACGGTCCTCTCCGGTTCATTCGCAATGCCGATTACCGCAGACCGCTCGTTCACGTTACAATAAAAAGGTAGCTGTGTCGGACGAAACGACCGTGCAATGAGGAAAACGATGCATCAAAGTCAGGAACGCGCGTTGAACCAGGCGGCCTATCGGCAGCAGCGCGATTTCATCCGCGAAAACTACCCTCGCGGCAGGTTCGTCGGCATCTCAGGAGGCAAGATTATTGCGGACGCCGGCAGTTTTCAGGAATTGGATGCGTTACTCGACCGGTTGGGCTTTGGTTCGCCCGATGTGCTGGTCGTTGAGGCCGGCGTTGACTACCCTGAACGGGCAACGATTTTTCGCCTCGGGCAGCAGGATCTGTGACACCGCCACGAGCTGAGCAACGCAATCCCTATCAAGGATCACCCGCACGGCCCGCGGTCGATGTCGGCCTAACCGCGATCGACGGTAGTCGCATAAAAGTGAGGCTGTTGGCTGACACCGGCAATCCCTTCGCGATCATTATCGGCGAAACCACCATGGAGCGGCTAAGGCGGCGCGCCGCCTCGGACGTGGATACGAATTTTGGCATCCTGAAAGGTTTTTGGCTTCGGCTCAACATGCCGGAGTTGGGGCTTGAGCAGGAATTACTCGCCTACGCCAGCGACGCCGTCGCCGAAGCGGCGGAAACCAGCGATCGCGCGTTCGAGGGCCTCGCTGGTTTGCCGTTTCTCCGTCTCTTGGAATTCGGTGGCGACGCCGACTCCTTTTGGCTTCGTGCCACGACGCACTAAAGATTGGAGCGCTGAATCACCGGCCCTTTTCTGCCAGCAAACGACGCGGCACAATGGACCGTCTTCCCGTTCCTTTGACGCGAAACCTAACGAACTGCCGCCAGCATGGCCAATCTTCCCGCGGACAACTACGCAGCCGAGATGAAACAGGTGCGAGAGGCCGTTTCTCGCGGACAGCTCTCAGTAGCCGCCGAGGAGAACATTCGCATCTGGCTCACCGAGCCGCGATACCGGGAATACGCTCCCGAGGTTGATGAGCATATCCGCTTGGGCAAGTGGCAGCAGCTCGACGACGCCTTCTGGACGATCATCCCCTTCGGCACCGGCGGACGCCGGGGCAAAATGTACCCGATCGGGTCCAACGCCATCAACGACCGCACCATCGGCGAAAGCGCCCAGGGACTGGCCGACTATGTCAAGCAGGCACCCGGCAAGGAACCGCTCTCGTGCGCCATTGCTTATGACACGCGCCATCGCTCGCGGCAGTTTGCCGAGTTGTGCGCCGAGGTCATGGCGGCGAATGGCTACAAGGTCTGGTTCCTTGATGGTTTTCGCAGCACGCCCGAGCTTTCCGTCGCCGTGCGCCACAAGCGGTGCTCCTGCGGGTTGATGGTGACCGCCAGTCACAACCCGCCCAGCGATAACGCCGTCAAGGCTTATTGGTCCACGGGCGGCCAACTGTTGCCGCCGCACGATCGCGGGGTCATCGACCGCGTCATGGCCGTCGATCAGATCACGCGAACGACCTTTCAACAGGCGTTGGCCGGGGGCCACATTGAATATTGTCAGGCAGAAATCGACGCCGTGTATCTTCGCGGCATGGCCAGCCAAAGCGTGCCCGGCCCGCGCAACCTGAAGATCCTTTATTCGCCGATGCACGGCGTGGGCGCCTCGAGCGTGCTTCCCGCCTTGCGCGAGGCGGGATTTCAAGACGTCGAGATGTTTGGCCCTCACGCCGAGCCGAACGGAGATTTTCCCAACGTACCGGATCATGTCTCCAACCCGGAGAACCCCGCTACCTTCGACGGGCCGATCGCTCGGGCAACAGAGATGGGGGCCGATCTTGTGCTTTCGACCGACCCGGACGCCGACCGCTTGGGCGCCGCGGCCCCGAAAAAGCTGGGCGGCGCCGAGTGGCAGACGTTCACCGGCAATCAGATTGGCGCGCTGTTGGCCGAGCATGTTTTGGAGAGCCGCAAGAACGCCGGCAAGCTGTCGCCCCA
The DNA here is from genome assembly GCA_035694685.1 of Pirellulales bacterium. Taxonomy (GTDB): domain Bacteria; phylum Planctomycetota; class Planctomycetia; order Pirellulales; family JAICIG01; genus DASSFG01. The sequence goes on along the minus strand of DASSFG010000578.1, from coordinate 13,170 downwards.
ACATTATCTCGTCAAGACGCTGGTCACGACCGAGATGATCCACCGCATCGGCGATTCGTACGGCGTGAAGACTTACGGCGACTTGCAGGTGGGCTTCAAGTGGATTGGCGGGCTGATCGATGACGTCGGCCCTGATCTGTTTCTGCTGGGCTGCGAGGAATCGCACGGTTTTCTAACCGGCGACTACGCGCGCGACAAAGACGCCGGGGTCGCCGCGCTACTGCTGGCCGAATTCGCAGCGCGGGCGAAAGCGTCCGGCCAGTCGTTGTATGAAAAGCTCGACGCGCTGTTTTGGCAATACGGTTGCCATGCCGAGAAGACGGTGTCGAAGACGATGCCCGGCAGCGAGGGGATGAATCGCATGCGCAAACTTATGGCCGGCTTCCGAAGCTCGCCGCCGGCTGCGATCGGCGGCATTCAGGTCCGCCAGACGAGAGACTACCAGCAGCAATCCATAACTTCGTCGCACGGCAAACAAGCGCTCGACGGTCCGAAGGGCGATATGGTCATCTTCGACCTTGCTGCTGAAGGCAATTACGTGGCCGTCCGCCCTTCGGGGACCGAGCCCAAGGTAAAGTTTTATCTTTTCGCCTACGAGCCGCCCGAGCTGATCGCCAATCTTGACGACGCCAAGCAGCAGCTTGCCAAGCGCCTCGCCACTTTCCAAACCGAGCTCTTCCAGCTCGCCGATGCCGTGCGTTAACCTCTTTGGAGTGCGGCGATTCATCGCCGCTTTTGCTTATGGGGGAGCCATTTTCTTTCTGAAACGAGCGCCATCTCACTTACGTCCGCTGCCCGAAACAAATCCGCACCTTTGCAATTCGTAACGCAGGGTTTGCGCAGATTTTTTCCCTTATTTTCTCTATAACCGCTGCCCGAATGAACTCGGATGAGGTGCTGCCGTGTTTTTCAGCGTGCGTCGATCACTTCAACAAGCCGCGGTAGCCGTGCTACTGGCTGCCCTTACGTCAGAAGCCGGCGGGCAAGCGCCCCCTTACCCACAAAGTAATGGTTCCGATCAGGCGGGTGCCGCCTTCGCACCGCCCGATGCCCGTCCGCCGCAGACTGCCCAGCCGCGCTTGGCGATGCAGCCGCCGTCGGCCGCGCGTTCTGCGCCTGTCGTGCCGGCCCCCAATAGCCAGCCGCTCTACGCGCCGCGCGTCGCCGGCCAAGCGCCGTACTCGTACACGCCGATGTCACCGCCGCCCTATCCGCCGCCTTCGTGGCAGCCGGGGCCGTACCAGCCGCCGCCGAACCAACCCGCGCTGCCCAGCAGCGTGTACGAGATTACCTCCAAGTTTTGGTTTCGCCCCGACATCTTGTTGTGGTGGAGCAAGTCCGATCCGATGCCGCAACCGCTGGTCACCACCGGTTCGCCGGCCGACGCGCTGCCCGGAGCGCTCGGACAGCCGGGCACGCAGGTAGTGTATGGCGGCAACAGCATCAACTTTGGTTTGACGGGCGGACTGCGACTGGAGACGGGCCTATGGCTCGACGACAACCGCAGGTATGGCTTAGAGCTAGGCTACTTTTTCCTTGGCATGCCGTGGCGCCGTTTTTCGGACTGGTCCGATGGTTATGGCAGTCCGGTGATTGCACGGCCGACGATCGATGCCGCAAGCGGCACCGAGGGCTCCTACGTCGACGCCTTGCCCGGCTATGTGAGCGGCGGCGTCGACGTGATCACGCGCAGCCAGTTTCAGGGCGCCAACGTCGACGGCGCCTGGAACCTCGTTCAAACCGACGGCCTGCGTTTCGATGCTTTGCTCGGTTTCCGTTATTTGAGCCTCGTCGAATCCCTGGGCATCTTTGATGAGTTCTCCGAAGTCACGCCGGGCTCGATCACGTTTGCCGGAGCGCCGATTCGCGCTTCCGACGTGCTTACCGACCTTGATCACTTCCGCCTGTCCAACAGCTTCTACGGCGGCTCGTTGGGCGGCCGGCTCTACCTGGCCCGCGGCCGGTGGCTAATCACCGCCTTAGGTAAAGTGGCCCTCGGCACGGTCCAGCAACGTGCCAGTATTTACGGATCGACGACGTTGACCGACTGGTATGGAAACCAGACGGTGTTGCCCGGCGGCATCCTGGCCACCACGGCGAACATGGGCAACCATTATCAAAGTCCCTTTGCGGTGGCGCCTGAAGCACATTTCAACGTCGGTTATCAGATCAGGCCGTGGGTAACGCTGCGCGTCGGCTATTCGTTTTTGTTCCTGAGCAACGTCGCCCGGCCGGGCAACCAGGTGAGCCGCGTGACCAGCGCCAATCTGATTCCCACCGATCCGGCCTACGGTACGGCGGGGCCGAACCAGCCCGCCTTTCAGTTCCACACCTCAAGCTACTGGGCGCAAGGCCTGAATCTCGGTCTCGATTTCCGGTTCTAGTGCCATGGCTAGGTATAAATCAACAGACCGCAAGCTCGATGGGGTCGAGCCGAATCAACCCAACTGCAAAACAACCGTGCAAGAAATCGAAAGACTCACCGGGCTTACTGGGCAATTCGGCACCATCTTGGCCGATCCGCCCTGGCGCTTTCAAAATCGGACCGGCAAAATGGCGCCGGAGCACAAGCGCCTCAGGCGCTATCAAACGATGGACATCGACGAAATTTGCGCGATGCCCATCCCCGCCCATGCGGCCGAACAGTCGCACCTTTATCTCTGGGTCCCCAATGCACTTTTGCCGTGGGGCTTGCGCGTGATGGAGGCTTGGGGGTTTGACTACAAGACGAACGTCGTCTGGTTCAAAATCCGCAAAGATGGCGGTCCGGACGGCCGCGGAGTAGGGTTCTACTTTCGCAACGTGACTGAAATGGTGCTGTTCGGCGTTCGCGGTCGGCTGCGCACTTTGCAGCCAGGCAGGACCCAGGTGAACCTGTTTTCGACGCGCAAAGAGGAGCATTCAAAAAAGCCGCACGAGCTTTACCGGATCATCGAGAAGTGCAGCCCAGGTCCCAGGCTGGAGCTTTTCGCCCGCGAGCGCGTTGCCGGCTGGACTCAATGGGGCGACGAGTTAGACAGCTACCTCCGCCGCCGGCCTGTAATCCCGCAGTACAACGGACACACGAACCGGCGTTCGTTAAAGCCGGCTCACGCCTCCGGCTGAGGTGGTCGCAAAATGTCTCGCGAGGGAGAAAAAACGCCGGGCATGACGATGCGATTCGCCATCTCGTAGGAGCCATGCGTCAACTGATGGCGCCGCCGCCCGAAAAACCGAAACGTCGAATTGGCTTTCTCGGTGACGAGCCGCCGGCTGAAGATCGCCATGCGCCCACTTTACGCCGTGCTCGTCGAACCAGGTGAGCGTCGACCGGAAGAACTGTCGGTACCTAAGCTAGTGCCTTGTCCAACCTTAATCTTCGGTTGGCGGAAGTTTGTAGGGTGGGCATTGCCCACCTTTGATTCATGGTGGGCAATGCCCACCCTACCAGGCGCGAACCCGAACTTTTAGCGCGGGCAAGGCAGGTGCACTTGGGACGACCGCGCGAAGACGGACCGCTGCTGCTCCTCAGCAAGCGACTCGCGAGCGCCGCTGAGCCACGCGGCGGACGCCGCCAGCACGAAAAGATTGATGGGATCGAGCCGTCCAATACCGCGCTCGTGCATGAGTCGAGCCTCCCTGCCAAGATGAATCGACCAATAGCTTACGCCGTCGCCAGCTCGATGTAAACGGTTGCTCGGCCCTACGCGGGAGTTGCCCGGCGCGGTAAAATCGACGCATTCATCCTGGTTATCCACGTCATCCCCGCATAGGCGTTAGCATGAACGTTCTCGTGGTCGGCAACGGAGGGCGCGAGCACGCGCTGGCTTGGAAAATCGCTCAAAGCTCACGCGTCGAGCGTGTGTTCGTCGCGCCGGGTAACGCGGGCACCGCCGCCGACGCCGAAAACGTCGACATCGCCGCCGGCGACGTTGCCAGGCTCATTAAGTTTGCCCGTGAGAACAAAGTTGGCCTGACCGTCGTCGGGGCCGAGCAGCCGCTCACGGCGGGCATCGTCGATGCCTTTGCCGAGGCGAAGCTGCGCGCCTTCGGCCCCAGCAAGGCCGCCGCCGAACTGGAAGGGAGCAAGGTCTTTTGCAAAAACCTGCTGCGGCATGCCGATGTGCCCACCGCCGATTACCGCGTATTCCGTTCCGCCGAGCGCGCCGTTACGTTCCTTTCGGAGCGCGACGACGTGCCCGTGGTGGTCAAGGCCGACGGTCTGGCGGCCGGCAAGGGCGTGATCGTGTGCTCGGGACGCGCCGAGGCCCTGGAGGCGGTCGAGCGCATTGCCAGGGCCAAGGAGTTCGGCGACGCCGGCAATCAAGTGGTGATCGAAGACCGGCTCGACGGGCAAGAAGCGAGCGTGCTGGCCATCAGCGACGGCCAGACGATCGTCACACTGCCGCCTTGCCAGGACCACAAACGCGCCTTCGACGGCGACACCGGTCCCAACACCGGCGGCATGGGCGCCTATTCTCCCACGCCCATCGTCGACGACGCCCTGCTTCGCTGGGTGGAAGAGCACGTGCTGGTGCCCACGGTTCACGCCATGAAACGCTCGCGGCGGCCCTTCCGCGGCGTGCTTTACGCGGGCCTGATGATCACCAACCAAGGGCCGAAGGTGTTGGAATACAACGTGCGTTTCGGCGATCCCGAGTGCCAGCCTCTCTTGATGCGGTTGAAGAGCGACCTGGTCGATCTGCTGGAAGCGACGCTCGACGGCCGGCTCGACTCGATCAGGCCGCCTCAGTGGGACCCACGCCCGGCCGTGTGTGTCGTCATGGCCAGCGAGGGTTATCCCGGCAAGTATCAGACGGGCAAACCGATTCGCGGCCTGGAGGAAGCGGCGCGCGTGTCCGACGTGAAGGTGTTTCAGGCCGGGACGGCTTCGGCGGCTGGCCAGGTGGTGACCAACGGCGGCCGTGTGTTGGGCGTGACGGCGCTCGGTTCGACGATTGCCGCAGCAAAGCTGCAAGCCTATACCGCCGTCAAAGCCATCCGCTGGGACGGGGCCTGGTGCCGCAAAGATATTTCGGACAAGGCGCTGCGGAGGTGAAGGCGCTTGACATGCAAGGATATGCCGCGGTCGCTTCACTCAGTTTCGCTCGCCTCTTCGATTTGCTTGCCGGTGAGCGGTCGGCGCTGAGCGCGTAGAATGCGCAGCACATGGACAGATAGCTCTTCAATGCTGAAGACGACTCGGTAGACGTTTGGCCGTTTGCCGAAATGGAATTCTCGCAACTCGACGGACGTTTTCCGGCGTTCGCGCGCTAGAGCGCAACGTTGCGGATTGTGATTAAGGCTCGCGAGAGATTCTTCAAAGCGCGCCGCCCAGCGTTCGGCGGTTTCCGGCGCATGGCGAGCGGCGAATAAGTAGGCGCGGTCGAGATCCTCGCGAGCCAAACTGTGCAAGACAACCCGGTATTTCACGACCCCCGGCCGATTCCATGTTTTTCGCGAAGCTCATGGAACGCCTGCTGGACCGGCATCCCCGGATCGCCAGATTCAACTTCAGCGATCGCCTCTCGGATGGCATCAAAATCGTCTTGTTCATCCGCGAGTGCGCGCATCGCATCGCGCAGCACGTCATCTGCGGAGGCGTATTTGCCGCTGGCAATCCATGCGGTCACATGCTGCTGCACATCAGGTGGAAGTTGAGTTGACATAGTATTTCCCGAGACTTGTACGTCCTTTTGCATCGTACAGTCGCGGATCGATCCCGTCAAAGATTAGGAAATGGCACTTCTTCCGGGCTATCTGGGATCCCGCGCGGCCCGATGGGCCTGCGGTTAAACAAGTGGACGTCTGTCGCCGGATTATTTTTTGAACAACCGATTCAGCTCGCTTTCGACTTTGTCGCCGAGCAAACCTTTGGCGGTGTCGCGCAACGTTTCGCCGAGGCCGCTTAACTCGCGCATATCGAGTTTCGGCTTCTGTAAGGTGCCACTGATCGGCACCTGCCACGGCCGCGATGGGACGAGCCCGTCCAGCGGCCCGCCGGCAAGCAATTTGTCGGCCAGGCTGATTTCGGCTACCATCGCCAGGCTCTCGTCGAGGCCCACCGAACCGTAGGTCTCGATCGTCAATTCCGGCAACTGCAAACGCAAGCCGCGATGGTACACTCGGCCATCGACCATGCGAAACTCGACCTGCGAATCGTGGGCGATCGTCAGCCGATCGAGCGGCTGCGCGCCAGGCTTGCCCAGCAAGCCGCCAAGCGTTGCCAGCACCGGCTCGAACTCGCTCAGGAAGGGCCCCGGTCCCAGTTCAATGTTGTGAACGGAAATCGTGCCCGCCGATTGCCCCGTGGCCGGTTTGTCCAGCGGCAACCGGCATCCTGCTAAGTCGACCGAGAACTCGCCGTCAACTTGAGTCACTTCGGCCATCACAGGGATGGCGAACTTCAACCAGGCGTCGCACAGCCCCGGAGTGGCATGGACGTGGTCGAGTACGCGGCCGGCGGCGAGCTCCAGGATCCAGCCGCCGTCGCGCCTCAGCCGTGGGCCAAGATGAAAATTGACCGGCGCCGAAGCCAGGCCGGCATCGAGCTGAAGCCTCGCCCGATGCGGCAGCAGGCGGGCTATCTTGGCCACGTCGAGTTGCCCGACAACATCGCAGGACGCAGTTTGCAAGAGGTCCGCCGGCAAGCCGGTGCCGTTATTGTCCCCGGCCAACGTGATGTCGCCCTTGCAAGTCAGCTCACCAACGTCGGTTCGCAAAGCAAGCTGCTCAATCGCGACCTCATTGCCATTCATCGACAGCTTGCAGGGCAGATCGATTTTGGCGAGCTTCAGCACGTCTTCGCCAAGCTGCGGACTGGTCAACAAGAAATTGGTGATGGCGAAGTCGCCCACGATAGAGCCATTGGCGGCAGCGCTGCCCCACTTGGATGGCGTGGAGGCAGTGATCGCCTTCGCGGCCCCGGTCCATTCACACTTGCCGTTGAACTCTCCGGCCAAGGCGACGCCGGGGGCCCTGCGGGCGACGAGCGCACGCAACGATTCCAAGGGGAAACCGACGGCTTCAAACGTCGCCATCGCCCCGCTTGCTGTTTCAGTGGTTCCCCGTCCGTGATCTGAGTTGTCCGCCGTTAAACCGGCTTCAAGCTCGAGATGACTTTCGGCGCTCACGTCCGGCATCGTGGCTGAGAACGACATTTCCATCGGGCCTGTTGGCGGCCGGACCAGGTGCAACTTCACCCCCTGGAACTTCCACTCGCGGTCGGCGGCAAGGTCGAAGAGCGCGACCTCACCGTCGTTGATCTCAATTTCAACGGCGATCGGTGAGTGATTGGCCTGTTCGACAACGACTTCGACGGCCTTACCCGCATCGATGCTGGCTTTGGCCGCCAGGTTGGGAAATACGTCTTCCAGATTGCTGCCGTCGTCGCGCAATCGCAGTTCAATCGACGGTCGGTCGAAACGCAGGCGGCCGAGGTCGGTCCGATCGAGCAACAAATCCAGCAGCGATTTGGTGAGTGACAATTCAGGAACACTGGCCAGCACCTGGCTATCGAGATCGCGCACTTCGATGTCGCTCACCACAAGCGGAGAAAACCAGCCGACCGAGAGCGAACCGGTCGTCACTTGCCCTCGAAGCGGGGCCTTGCCCAAGGCAGCCGCCATCACCACGTTTCGCAAAGGCGTCTTGCAAACGACGGTTGGGGCCGCAGCCACGAGAACCAAGGCCGTAATGAGCCACGCTTTCCATCGCCGGACCTTAGAGGATCCCTTTGGCGCGATACCCTTTTCGGCGCCCTCAGCCGACGCCTCGTTTTTGGCGGTCGTCGCCATTGCTTTCCTCCTCAGTATTTGCAGATGGGCTTCCTACCCATCGAACCTCAGTATTTGATGCCTTCGTAAACCATCCTCCGATAAGGGCCGCATTCTAACCCTTGTTCGCGCAAAGGGCCTAGATCGCTTCTTACTCCTCGCTAATGAAAATCTAACAATGGGCCGGTACCTTGCACCTCAGGGGAGGTCCGAGCATGATCGCGGCTGGAAATCACGACGCCCAACCGATAGGGTGGCCTTTTCCAATATTGCACTCGCTGGGCGGGCGCTGGCAAGCTCGCTCGTCGCAACCGACCGTTCGCTCTCATCCAGGAAAGGCTGCTATGTATCATCGCTGTTTACTTTGCCTCATTTCGATTGCCTTCGTCATCGGCTGCTCGCAAAGATTGCCTGTGCCGGCGACAAAATCTACGTCGACGAACGCTCCCGTAGTGGAATCGACTGCCACGGTACCGCCGGATCCCGGGCCTGTCGCAGACGAACCGAAATCCGCCTCGGCCGACGCTGAACAAGCGGCCTCCGATGCCGCTTCGTCCGGCGAGGCGGGCCAAGGCGGCATGGGCGTCAAGGTCGATCCCAAGTTGCCCGAGTACAAAGCGCTCGAGGGCGAGGGCGTGTCGGGCACGATCAAGAGCATCGGCTCCGACTCGATGAACAACCTGATGACGTTCTGGACTCAGGGCTTCAAGAGGTTTTACCCCAACGTGCAAGAAGAGGTCGAAGGTAAGGGTTCCGGTACGGCGCCACCCGCCCTGATCGCCGGCACGGCCAACTTTGGTCCCATGAGCCGCGAAATGAAGAAGAAGGAGGCCGACGACTTCGAATCGCAGCATGGCTATCAACCGACGGCGCTGAAAACGAGCATCGACATGCTGGCCGTCTACGTGCACAAAGATAATCCCGTCAAAGGGCTCACGCTACAACAGGTCGACGCGATCTTCTCCAAGAACCGCAAGGGCGGATACGACGAAGACATTACGACCTGGGGGCAACTCGGCCTCAGCGGAAGTTGGGCCGAGCAATCCATCAGCCTTTATGGACGGAATTCGGCCTCGGGCACCAACGGGTACTTCAAAGAGCATGCTTTGTTCGAGGGCGATTATAAGGATTCAGTCAAGCAATTGCCGGGAAGCTCGTCGGTCGTACAGCAGATCGCCGCCAACCGTAATGCCATCGGCTATAGCGGCATCGGCTACCTGACGGCCGACGTCCGCGCCGTGCCGCTCTCGGCCGAAGACGACGGCGATTTCGTGCCGGCGGTGCCCGAAAACGGCTTTAGCGGAGAATATCCGCTCAGCCGTTACTTATATCTTTATGTCAATTACGAGCCGCAGAGCGAGCTCGATCCCTTGCGTCGGGAATTCATCCGCTACATCTTCAGCCGCGACGGCCAGCAGGAAGTGATCAAAGACGGCTATTTGCCCGTCGATAACGAGACGGCCACGGCGGCTTTGAAATCAGTCGGCATCGCTGGCAAATGACGTTGCCTGAACCTGAATCTTCGACCGTGCCGACCTCGTTTACAGGCCGCACCCGTCTGCGCCGCACCCGCTGGACGGTGCGCGCCGCCGACATTTTAGCACACAGCCTGATCGTCGCCGGCGGCATCGGCACGATTGTGGCCGTGTCGATGGTGTGCGTGTTTCTCGTCTGGTCGGTGCTGCCCATGTTCGAGGGCGGCGAAATCGAACACAGCTACACGATCGAATCGCCTTGGACTGAACGGCCTCTTGAGCTCAAGGTAAACGAACATGGCGTGGCCGGATGGGCGCTGCTGTCCAATGGCACGCTCGATTTTTTCCGCCTCAATCGAGGCTCGCAAGGTGACTTAGTCTCGCAACAAAAGCTGGTTCCCAGCGGAGTGCTGACCAGCGTTTCTACGCCCGTCGCCCAAGAGGAGATGGCCTTTGGCTGTCAGGATGGCACGGTGCGTGTGGGATCGATCTCGTTCCGTGCTTCCTACGTTTCGCCGAGTGAGTGGAGCGGCGAGTTGCTTCGTTTGCCGGTTGGCGAAGCCGCCAAAGTCGATCACGCCCTCGTCGAACGCGCCGCTGAAAACCACTTTCGCCGCCACGAACTGGCCGTCGAGCTGGATCCGCCTGTCGAGATGGCGCCAGCGGCAATCGAATTGCTCGACCTTGCCGAGCGGTCGAACACGAAAATCGTGGGAAGTTTGGCTGCCGACGGCAAGCTGCGGCTCACCACCTTAAAACGGATCCGTGGGCTGAAAGCGGGCGACGGCTCGTACAAAGTGCGCACGATCGAACTGCCCCAGCCGGCGCGACGTCCGCCGGGTAAACCGATGGCCTTGTTCATCTCGGGAGTCGGCGACAATCTGTTCGTCGTTTGGAAAGACGGCAGCCTCGTGCGATACGACTTGCAGAGCATCACCAAGCCGCGCATTGCCGAGGAGATCGACTTGTTGCCCGATGCCAGCCAGACCGTGACCGCGGTGAGCATGCTCGTGGGCAAGGCGACGTTGGTCGTGGGCGACAGCAGCGGTCAAGTGCGCGGCTGGTTCCGCGTGCGTAGGTCGACCCCAGATGGCGGCGGAGAGAAAGCCCCGGCGACCCTGGCGCTGGTCGACGCGCATGCGCTCGACGGCCCGGGGGCGGCCGTGACTTCGTTGGCCCCGAGCGATCGCACGCGCATGCTGGCGGTCGGCTATGCCAATGGCGACGTGCGCGTGTTCTACGTAACAAATGATTCATTGCTGGTCGAGGCGAATGCCCTCGAGGGCCAAGAGGCAAGCGTGCTGGCCATGTACCCACGCGACGATGCCTTGCTTGTCGCCGGCGGCCGACGCACAGACGTCTTTCGGCTCGACGTGCCGCATCCGGAAGTATCGCTGTGGTCGCTCTTCATGCCGGTTTGGTATGAAGGCTATAGCGAGCCGTCGCACGAGTGGCAATCGTCGGGCGGCACTGACAATTTCGAGCCCAAGCTCGGCATGACGAAACTCGTCTTTGGCACGTTCAAGGCGACGCTCTACTCGCTGCTCATCGCGGTACCTTTGGCCTTGCTGGCCGCCGTCTACACGAGCGAGTTTTTGCACAAGCGAGCGCGGGCACGCATCAAGCCGACGATTGAACTCATGGCCAGCCTGCCCAGCGTGGTGCTGGGCTTTATCGGCGCCTTGATTTTGGCACCTATCGTCGAACGCAACTTGCCCGCCATCCTGGTCGGCATCGCCACGGTGCCGCTGACCCTGCTCGCGGGCGCCTTCGCCTGGCAAACTTTGCCCAAAAGTTTGCGGGTGCGGCTGAACCCCTGGCGATTCGTCGCCATGTCGCTCTCGCTGCCGCTGGGCGTTTGGCTGGCGGCGCTGCTCGGCAGGCCGATGGAACGACTCTTCTTCTCGGGCGACATCATGCTGTGGCTTTCGGGTCGCACGGGCAACGGCGTCGGTGGCTGGATGCTCCTGCTCTTGCCCATGGCGGCTCTGGCCAGCGCTTGGATCCTCTCGACCTATATCAATCCTCTGCTCCGCTCACACTCGGCAGCTTGGGGCGACGCCCACACCGCGGCCGTTGAGTTGCTGAAGTTTCTCGTCGCTACCGTCGTCTGTATTCTGTTGGCGCTGGCGCTCGCCTGGACGCTCACCGCCGCAGGCTTCGATCCACGCGGCACGTTTGTCGGCACCTACGAACAGCTCAACGCCTTGGTGGTCGGCATTGTGATGGGCTTCGCCGTGATTCCCATTATTTATACGATTGCCGAAGACGCCCTTTCGACCGTGCCCGAGCACTTGCGTTCGGCTTCGCTGGGCGCCGGGGCAACGCCCTGGCAAACCGCCGTGCGAATTATCATACCGACGGCCATGAGCGGGCTGTTTTCAGCGGTTATGATCGGACTGGGCCGGGCCGTGGGCGAGACCATGATTGTGCTCATGGCCGCCGGCAACACGCCCGTGCTTGACTGGAACGTCTTTAACGGTTTCCGCACCTTGTCGGGCAACATCGCCGAAGAACTGCCCGAGGCGGTTAAAGACAGCACGCACTATCGCACGTTGTTTTTGGCGGCCCTGGTCCTGTTTGCCTTGACGTTTATCTTGAACACAATCGCCGAGCAGGTCCGTCAGCGGTTCCGGAAGCGAGCGTTTCAATTATGAGCACCCCCGCCGTATCGACCAACCTGACCCAGCCGGCGGCAACGGCCGAGGCTGCACCCCTGGAGCGAGACGTACTCCGGCGGCCGATGCGGCGCAAAGTTCGCACACCGTTGAGCGCCCACGGAGAGCCAATGGTCTGGCTGACCGGCGGCGCCCTGGCCATCGCGGTGGTCATGATCGTGGTGCTGCTGGGATATATTTTCTTTCAAGGCATTTCCACCTTTTGGCCGTCACCCGTGGTGCAATTGACGCTGCGCGACGGGAAAAAAGTGCTCGGCGAGGTCACGCGCAGCGAAACCTTCCGCCCGGAAGAACCATTTTACGCCGGCCTCGATTCGCATCTCACCCAGTCGGTGCGCCAGACGATCACCGAGGCCGGCGGATATGCCGACCGCGAGCTGGTGCGTACAGGCAATTTCGAGCTGAGTGGCACCCATTTCGAATGGGTCAACGAGGTGCTGATCGAAAACCAACAGACGCCTGAATGGGCGTTGGTGCTGGAACGCCTGAGCTGGGGTCGGTTCTATGGAATGCCGGCGCAGTTTCTCGTCGATGGCCAGGTCGTCGCCGATACGCCGACTTCGGTATGGAACGAGTTTCAGAAACATCACCCCGCTGTGCGCCACAGGTGGCAACAGCGACGCGACCTGGATGCCCAGATCGGACGCGTCAACGACCGGCTCGAAGATGGACGACTGGTGCTGCGCGGCATCGAGTTACGTGACCAAAAAGGATCGCCTGAATGGAAGGCCCAGCGAGAGCAGCTTGATGAGGTGCAGGCACGCGCCGACAAGGCTCTGGCCGAGATCGAACCGATGATCAATGAGATCGTCCGCGAGAACGCGCGGTACCAGTTGGTGCTAAGCACCGTCGAAGGAGCGCGCGCCGAGCTTGCCTTGGCCGACGTCGTGCGGGCCTATCCTGCCAACCAGCTTGGTTTTGGCGGCAAGCTGGCCGTGTATCTGTCGCGCTGGTGGGAATTTCTCACCGATGATCCCCGCGAGGCCAACAGCGAAGGCGGCGTCTATCCCGCCATATTCGGCACCGTGCTCATGACGCTCCTGATGACCTTGGCGGTGGTTCCCTTCGGCGTGCTGGCCGCGCTTTATTTGAGAGAGTACTCGCGGTGCGGACCCATCGTGACTGCGGTGCGGATTGCCATTAACAACCTGGCCGGCGTGCCGAGCATCGTGTTCGGCGTCTTCGGATTGGGATTCTTCTGCTATATCGTGGGCGGATACATCGACCGCGGTCCCACCAGCCCCTGGCAAAAGGCGCCGTGGT
>DASSFG010000577.1:0-14857 GCA_035694685.1 Pirellulales bacterium | reverse complement strand
AATGCGTTGTAGCTGGCCGGAAGTCGCGTTATGCAAGCCTGGTTGACACAAGTTCGCAAGGGGCTCATCGAGCTGTGCGTGATGCGGTTGCTCGACACGCGCGAAGCCTACGGCTACCAGGTCCTGCAGGAGCTCAACCAGGCGGCCGGGCTGGAGCTGACCGAGAGCACGCTTTACCCGGTGCTGGCGCGGCTGTCGCGCGACGGCCTGGTCAAGGCTCGCGAGGCACCCTCGCCCAGCGGGCCCACACGACGCTATTACCGTTTGACGTCGGCGGGACGCGCGCGGCTGGCCGAGTTGACCGGCCAGTGGGCGGCCGTCCGCGACGCTGTAGACCATTTGCTCAATGGAGAACCTCATGAGCCAACCAACCCCTGACCTGCCCGACGACGTGCAACGAAAGATCGACGACCACCTCGACGCGGTCGAGCGCGTGCTCTTGCGAGAGAACGTGTCTCGGCTCGAGCGTCGCAACATCCTCGACGAGGTGGAGACGCAGATCCATGAAATGCTGGCCGCCCACGGCGGGGAAGACCGCGCGGCGGCAATCACCGAAATCTTGTCGCAGCTCGATCCGCCCGAAGCCTACGCGGCTGAGCGCACCGCCGCGACCACGCCGTCCGCCGCCTCGGCGCCCGCTGGTCGACCGTTTTCGCCGCGCGGGCTGTGGCACCGCTGGCGCGAGTGGTGGAGCGTGCAGCCAGACCGCGCGCGGCTTTCTCCGCCTGCCATTGTCGGCGCCATTTGTGGCGGACTGCTGCTACTTCTATTGGCGGCGGCGCTAGCGACGCACAAGCCTGCACCGCCTTTGCTGTTGCTGTTGTCGCTGGTGGGACCAACGGCGCCCGTGGCAGTGACGGTGTTGGGCTTCTTGGCGGTGCGGCGGATTCGCCGTGTGGAAAGCAACGAATTCGGCCTGCCGCTGGCTCTCGTTGAGACGTTCTTTTTCCCGACGCTGCTGGCCAATTTGGCACTAATCGGCGTGTTGGCGGCCAGCCGCGAAGCGGGGTTGGTCCTGCTGGCGGCGCTGGTGATCATCGTGGCTAACGTAGGACTGGCGCGCTATGCCTGGCGCCGCTTCGGCCATCGCTTTTTGAACAGCGTCGATGCGCTGGGGCCAAAGGCGTGAGCGGGGGAGCAACCCTTTGGAGTGCGGCGATTCATCGCCGCTTTGACTTGCGGCGGAGCCGCTTTCTTTTGATGCGTCGGCCGGCGATCAACAATCGGCACGACGAAAGAAAGGTCGCTCCGCGACCGACAAAAGCGGCGATAAATCGCCGCACTCCAAAGGCTGGCGCCGCCGTACAGGGGACGATTCTCAAGATGGGTAGAACAACGAGGCATTGCCCTCAGGCTGATGATTCACGCCGCTAGCGCGGCTAAGTCGTAGGGTGGGACGAGCGAAGCGAGTCCCACCGCCTGGTGGAATCATGGTGGGACTCGCTTCGCTCGTCCCACCCTACGCTATACTAGCCACCATCCATCAATCCACGGCTAACATAGCACTAGCCGAAGGCAAGGGATCATTCCGACGAAGCGTTTTTTAGGCACCGGCTCATGCGAGGATCTCCCTGACCACGTTCCCATGCACATCGGTGAGGCGGAAGTCGCGGCCTTGGAAACGATAGGTGAGACGCTGGTGGTCGATACCCAGCAAATGTAAGACGGTGGCCTGAAAATCGTGGACGTGAACGGGCTGCTCGGCCACGTTCATGGCCAGGTCGTCACTGGCGCCGTAGCTGATGCCCGGCTTCACGCCGCCGCCGGCCATCCACATCGTAAACGCGTAGGGATGATGGTCGCGGCCCCATTTGGGCCGGTCGTTGATATTGCCCTGCAAGAAGGGCGTGCGGCCGAACTCGCCTCCCCAAATCACCAGCGTATCGTCGAGCAGCCCGCGCTGCTTGAGATCGAGCACCAGCGCGGCCGACGGCTGGTCGGTGTCGCGGCACTGGTTGTAAAGCTCGGTGGTGATGCTGCCGTGCTGGTCCCAGCCGGCGTGCATGAGCTGCACGAACCGCACGCCCCGCTCGATCAGCCGCCGGGCCATCAGGCAATTGTAAGCGTACGTGCCTTGCTGCTTTACGTCGGGGCCGTACAGGTCGAGCACGTGCTGCGGCTCTTGCGAGAAATCCGTCAACTCGGGCACGCTTGTCTGCATGCGGTAGGCCATTTCATACTGGGCAATGCGCGTGGCGATCTCCGGATCGCCGAATTCACGCAGCTTCAACTCGTTGAGCTTCGTCAGGTCGTCAAGCAGCCCGCGGCGCATCGTGCGGCTGAAACCATCGGGGTCGGTCAGGTAAAGCACCGGCTCCCCATTGCCGCGGAACTTCACTCCCTGAAACCGCGACGGCAAAAAGCCGGAGCTCCAGTAAAAGTCGTAGAAAATCTGCCCGCAGGTGGTGCCTTTGCTGACTGACGTCATGACCACGAAGCCGGGCAAATCTTGCGTTTCGCTCCCCAACCCATAGGTGAGCCAGGCGCCCATCGTCGGCCGGCCGGGCAATTGCGCGCCGCTAAGAAAAAAGCTGATGGCGGGCGCGTGATTGACCGCGTCGCTGTGCATGCTTTTGACGAAGCACAGCTCGTCGGCAATGGCCGCGGTGTGCGGCAGAAAGCTGCTCACCCAGGCGCCGCTTGTGCCATGCTGCGAAAACGGCTCGACCGGGGCGAGCATGACCTTGCCTTGAGGGTTACCGGTCATGGTGCTGAATCGCTTGCCCGCGAAGTAGGCGTCGGGCACCGGCTGCCCGTGCATCTCCTTGAGCTTGGGCTTAAAATCAAACAGCTCGACGTGCGTCGGTCCGCCGTTTTGAAACAGGTAAATCACCCGCTTCGCCTTGGGGGCGAAATGCGGCAGCCCAGTCAGGCCGCCCACCGGCGAACCGGCCGCGAAGCCGTCCTGCGTCAAAAGCGAAGCCAGTGCCGCAGTACCGATGGCGGAAGCGCCGTGCGAAAAGAACTCGCGGCGGTTGATGGCTAATTGGTGCTCTACCAATGGAGACAATGATCACTCCTTGTTTAGCGCCTCGTCGAGGTTCAACACCGCGCTGGCCAGGGCGGTGTAGGCGGCATGCTCGATGGGATCGAGCGATGGGTCGCGCAGCGATTCGCCGACGGCGAGAAACTTCGCTGCTGCGGCAGGATCGGCGGCGAACTCATGCTTCAGCCGCTCGATACTCGCCGCAAGCAGGGCTGCTTCCTCGGCCGTCGGTCGACGCGCTAACACCAGGCGGACGATGGCGGTGATTCTCTCCTTGGCATCTGTGGGGTTGGCCAGCAGCACGCGCTGGGCCAGGGCACGCGCGGCTTCGACGTAGGTCACGTCGTTGAGCGTGGTGAGGGCGTGCAGCGGCGAGTTGGTGCGCAGATGTTTGACCGTGCAAATCTGCCGTGAGGCGCTGTCGAAAAACACGCTCGGCGCCACGATCCGCCGCCAAAACGTATACAGGCTGCGGCGATACAAGGCTTCGCCGTGGTCCTGCTGAAAGTGCTTGCGATCGAACGTGATGTCGGCCCACAAATCGCCGGGCTGATAGGGATTGACCGGCACACCGCCGATGCGACTTACGAGCAACCCCGCGGCGGCCAGCGCCTGATCGCGAATCATCCACGACGGCATGCGGAACCGCGGCCCTCGGGCCAGCAAACGATTCTGGGGATCGCGTTCAGCAAGCGCCGCACCGACCGCCGATGATTGGCGATAGCCGGCGCTGGTCACGATCAGTCGGCAAAGCCGTTTCACGTCCCATCTGGAGTCAACGAACTCCGCTGCCAACCAGTCGAGCAGCTCAGGGTGCAGGGGCCGTTCGCCCTGCACGCCAAAATCTTCGGGCGTTTTTACCAGGCCGATGCCAAAAAACTGCTGCCAAAGGCGGTTCACCGCCACGCGGGCCGTCAGCGGATTATCGGGCGACACCAGCCACTGCGCCAGGCCGAGCCGGTTGGCCGGCGCGCCGCTCGGCATCGGCGGCAGCCTGGCCGGCACGGCGGCCGTGACTTCGTCGCGCGGCTTGTCGTACAAGCCTTTCTCAAGAATGAACGTCGGCCGTGGCTGCGGCTGGTCGGCCATGACCATCACCCGGGCGATCGAGCGGTTTAACGCGTCGCGAGCGTCGATCGCGCCGCGCAGCCGTTGGATATGCGACAGGTACTCGGGCGAATCTTTTTCCCATTGCTTTTCGAGTTGCTCCAGTTGTCCGCGATTACGTTGGCGAGCGGGCAACTTAAGGGCCGCCTTGATCGCGTCAGGCAAGGCGGCTGCCTTTTCCGAGAGATCGGCCGCCTGCCCTTCACCGCGGGGAAAAAACGTCAACTCAAAAGCATCGAGGTCGTTGGCCGCCGCGTCGATGGCCGCCGTGAGCTGCGGCCGGCGCGATTGCTGCTCTTCCGTCGGCAGCTCGATGACCGGCGGCGTCTGCGGATTGCCGCCGCCGCCGTCGACGGGAGTCTGATTGAAAAAGGCGAACAGCGAATAGTAGTCACGCTGAGCGACGGGGTCGAACTTGTGATCGTGGCAACGGCAGCAATTGAACGTCAGCCCCAGCCAGACGGTGCCCATCGTCTCGGTCATGTCCATGACGTAATCGACGCGGTTCTCTTCCGGGATTCGGCCGCCCTCGCCGTTGATCATGTGGTTGCGGCAGAAGCCGGTGGCCAGCCGTTGTTCTTCCGTCGCGTCGGGCAACAAATCGCCCGCCAATTGCCAGATCGTGAACTGGTCGTAAGGCAAGTTGTGGTTGAACGCCTGCACGACCCAGTCGCGCCAGGGATACATGGTGCGCTCGCCGTCGCCCTGATAGCCGTTCGAGTCGGCATAGCGCGCGGCGTCGAGCCAGTCCCACGCCATGCGCTCGCCAAAAGCCGGCGAAGCCAGCAACCGGTCGACGAGCCGCTGATAAGCGTCGGGCGAGCCGTCACTGACAAACGCCTCCGTCTCGGCGAGCGTGGGCGGTAGCCCGATCAGGTCGAGCGACAGCCGGCGGATGAGCGTCTCGCGCGGCGCCGCCTGCGAGGGAGTGAGCCCCTCGCGCGCCAGCCGCGCGAACAGGAACGCGTCGATTGGGCTGTCGACCTGCTCGGTAAAAGTTTCCGGGCGTGGCAGGGCGGGGCGAGTCAGTTTTTCAAACGCCCAATGGCCGCTCCAGGCGGCGCCCTCGTCGATCCACCGCTTCACAAGAGCGACCTGTTCGGGTGTCAGCGGACGGTTGGCGTCGGGCGGCGGCATCCGTTCGTCGAGATCGACCGCGACCATGCGGCGATAGACTTCACTGGCTTGGCTGTTGCCCGGCACGATGGCTGCGGCGTCGCGCGATTGCTTGGCCTTCGCTTCGTCATCGAGCCGCAAATCAGCCTGACGCTGCCTGGCGTCCGGCCCATGACATTGAAAGCAGTGATCGGACAGAATCGGCAGGATCTGGCGGCCGAAATGGACCGGCTGCTCGGTTGGCCCAGGCCCGTCTGCTGCCAAGGCAACGGCTGGGCTGATTCCCAGAACGAGTAAGGCGAAAGCAAAAGCGATGCGATGCATCGAGGCGTGGGGAGTGAGGGTTAGCAGGCGTGGCCGGGAGGCGGTGCTTTCATTCTACCCTAAATTGACCCGCGTTCTACGGGCAATCAGGTCACTTGCCGATGCAGAAGCGGCAAAAAATGCGGTCGAGAATGTCGTCAGTATAGATTTCGCCGGCTACCTCACCAAGGTGGGCGAGCGCTTGGCGCAACTCGGCCGCCACCAGCTCCTCGACGGAAGCGGGGGTCAGCCGCCGGGCTTCGATCAGCGATGCATGTACCCGTCGCAGACTTTCGCGCGAACGGACGGCGGTGGCGGCAACCACACCGGAGCACACATGCTCGGCTGTCGCCGCCTCGCGGATGCGGTCTCGCAATTGTTCGAGTCCAGCGCCGGTGAGACTGCTCGTTTCCACCGCGTCGAGCAATGCCGGCGCACGCCGGTGGCCGTCGATTTTCGTGAGTACAACGATTCGTTGGCCGTTCGGCGAGCGAGCTAGCAATTCGGCTTCCGCCGTCGTCAGCGGTCGCGTTGCATCAAGGCAGAAAATCTCAATGTCGGCCTGACGCTGCTGCCGCTCGGTTGCGTCTTGTGCTGCCTGTCCAATGCCGCCCGACACGGACGTCAGGCCCGCGGTATCCGTAAGCTGGCAGGCGACGCCGCCCAGGTCCAGTCGCGTGGACAAATAATCCCGCGTCGTGCCGGCCTCGCTCGAAACGAGGGCCTTCTCGCCGGTGAGCGCGTTGTAGAGCGAGCTTTTGCCCACGTTCGGCGAGCCGACGAGCACGGCCCGCACGGCCTCGGCCGTTTCCCCGCGGTCTTGCACTTGAGCGAGCAATCGCTCGAGCTCGGCCTCGGCGGTCGCCAACTGCCGGTCTAATTCTTGTCGAGAGATGAATTCAATGTCTTCTTCGACAAAGTCGAGCCCCGCTTCGAGCTGCGCGAGAACGTCGAGCAGTTGGCCGCGCAGCCGCGACAACGGCAGCGCCAAACCTCCGGCAAGTTGGTCGAGCGCCGTTCGCAGCTCACCTTCGCCGCGAGCATCGATCACTCCCAGCACGGCCTCAGCCTGTGTCAAATCGAGCCGACCCGCGAGGAACGCTCGTAACGTGAATTCACCCGGCCTGGCCGGCCGCGCGCCATGCCGGCAAAGTTCCGCAATTAATGCCTCCGCCAAAGGCGGCGAACCAAAAGTGTGAAACTCGACCGTTGGCTGGCGGGTGTAGCTGCGCGACGATGGCCACAAATAGAGCACAGCCGGCAGCCGTGCCGGCAACGCCGGCAGGTGGATGCTGCCTTCAACTGTCGTCGGCCTGCGCAGCGTCGTCAGCAGTCGGCCATCGTCGGCTGCAAAGCACTGCTCAGCGCATGCGACGGCCTGCGGACCGCTGACGCGCACGATCGCCCGCGCCGCTCCGCCCGGCGGTGAGGCCAGGGCCACAATCGTGTCTTGAGCGTCGAACATGGAGCGGGACTAAGGAGGACCGTGCCGACATGAAGGATATGAAATCCAGGCGCATTCGCACATCCTGGCGCGCGCAAAAAGCAATGTCATCGACGCTCGTGGGCTTACAGGAGTTCTGCTCCGGCGCAGGGTGCCCTAGCCGCGTAGGGGCGAAAGGCTGTAGCCTGGGGCGTCAGCCCCAGGATTCGCGTTCACGCACAGCACGAAAAGCCCCGTTAGGGGCGACATGATCCCGACCGTCAAACCCCTGCCGCCCCTGACGGGCTAAAACGGCGCGCTCTCCGTCCGAAATCCTGGGGCTTGCGCCCCAGGCTACAACATACCGCCGCTACGCGGCTATACAAAGCGAGCGCGGAACAAAACCGCATCAAGACATTTGCACCGATAGCGTCGATATTGCGCAGGACAGTACCATCTAGCAACACGGCGTTAGGACACCAACATTGGGTCAGCGTGCCGTCCTGATATCAGCCGCCGAGGGCGGATTGACCGCCGCTAAAAAGCGTCCGCCGCTTTCGTACCAACCTTGCCGCGTAAAGCGGCAGCGATGCACGTCGAGCAGAAAGCTGAACCAGCGGCCATCGCCCTTTTCCAAGGAGACGACGACCAGGCGGTTCGCCAGGGGCTGCGGATGAAAGAACCCCAGCCCGCGTTCGGAGAGATGCTTGCCCACCACCGTCGTCGGCGGCCCCGTCGGTGCTTTGCCGTTTGCATCCATCGGCCAAAGCGTGATCAGACGTGGATAAGGGTAACGCTGTTCCTGACGCCGCTCCACGAATCGACCACTAGGGTAAACGGCCGCCAGAACGTTCCAAACCCGCGAACGGACCTGGTCGCCGCCTGGAGAAAACGGTTCAGACGCCGGAGGTGACTCCGGCTCGCACAGAAGAGCAGTCATGATGTCAATCGTAGTTGAAGTGTGGCGGAACCGCCGCGAAGTGCGGGCCGACGGCGCAAGCGCTGACGGCCCCATTAACTATCTAGGTCGGGAATCGGCCTTCGTCAAATCCCGGCGTGGCTTTACGTAGGTTGGGCTTTCCAGCCTGACGCGACGTTAGGCTGGAAAGCCTGACCTACGCCGGCGCTTGCATTCGAGGCGGGCGCGGATTTTAATGCCTGCAACGAAATGGCGGACGTCGCCCGCCCTACAAGCCGCTTTGAACCACAGGAACGCTCTCATGATTCGCTCGCTTGCTCTTGGCCTGGCATTCGCACTGACGGTCGCGGTCGTTCATCCAGCACAAACTCTCGCTGCCGATGGGAAAGGAAAAGTGCGCGTCTATATCGGCAGCTATTCCGACGCCGGCCACAACGGCATCCACCTCGCCGAGCTCGACCTGGCGAATGGTAAACTCACCAAGCTCGGCGGTACGTCGGGCGTGGCCAATCCCTCGTTTCTGGCCATTCACCCCACCAAGCGCTTTCTCTACTCGGTTTGTGAAGTCGACGAGTCCGATGGCAAGCATACCGGCGCCATCGCCGCCTTTGCGATTGACCCGAGCGACGGCAGTCTGAAATTGCTCAATCGCCAATCGTCGGGTGGAGGCGGCCCCTGCCACGTGACCGTCGACAAGGCCGGCAAGAACGTTCTGGCCGCCAACTATGGTGGGGGCAGTGTTTGCTGCTTACCGATCGATGACGAAGGCCGCCTGGCCAAAGCCAGCGCCTTCGTACAGCACCACGGCAAATCGAGCAATCCAAATCGCCAAGAAGCGCCGCATGCGCATTCGGTCAATCTCGACCCGGCGAACCGGTTTGCCTTCGTTGCCGATCTGGGTCTCGACGAGGTGCTCGTCTATCGTTTCGGCGCCGATAAAGGTTCGCTCGTGCCTAACGATCACCCGGCGGCCAAGGTCAAGCCCGGTTCCGGACCGAGGCACTTCGCCTTTCATCCCAGCGGGCGGTTTGCTTACGTGATCAATGAAATGGCGATGACGATCACCGCCTTCCGTTATGACGATGCCAAAGGCGTGCTCAGCGAAGTCCAAACTGTGAGCACGTTGCCCGAGGGCACGAAAGGCGACAATCTTTCCACAGCCGAGGTGCAAGCACACCCTTCGGGCAAGTTCGTCTACGGCTCCAACCGCGGTCACAACACGATTGCCTGTTTCTCGGTCGACGCCGAAACCGGCCGCCTGACGCCGATCGGCCATGCTTCGAGCGGCGGCCAGACACCGCGCAATTTCGGCATCGATCCGACGGGCCAATATTTGCTGGCCGCCAATCAGGATTCCGACAACATCCTGGTGCTCAAGATCGACGCCCAAACCGGCAAGCTCACTTCGACCGGCAACGAGATCAAGGTACCGAAGCCGGTATGCGTGAAGTTTGTGGTGAAATAATGGCCCGCTGACGGCCGCCTGGGGCAGGACGCCGGTCTACTCCTGCCGCAGCGCTTCCGTTGGCATGAGCCGGGCTGCCCGCCAGGCCGGGTAGAGACCGCCGAACAGACCGACGAGCACCGCAATGCCGACGCCCTGCAAAACCACGGCGGCATCGACGTCGCCGCCGACGATGCGAGCATACGACGGCAACCTGCTGAGGACGCGGGTTCCCGCGACGGCCACGGTCGTTCCCAAGGCCGCGCCCGTCAGCGACAGCAGGAGCGACTCGCCGAGAATCATTCGCATGACGCGCGATCTGCGCCAGCCGACGGCGCGCAACAGGCCGATCTCGCGCACCCGCTCGAAGACCGACATCACCATCGTGTTCAAGGTGCCGATTGCGCCCACCAGCAAAGCGACCGCGCTGGTAAGCCAGGCCGACGAATGGGCCAAACGCAGTTCGACCGCCGTATCGGCATAATCGCGGCCCGACATTGCTTCGATGCCTGGCGCGAGCCGCTTCATCTCGTCGCGGAGCGTCTCCATCGCGGCCTTGTTCTTGTTTCTAGCGGTGACCATAAAAAAGGTAGCATCGCCTTCGCGCCCGAGCAGCTTCTGCAGTTGATCGAGATCCATGATCAGCGAACCGTTCTCGAAGACGTTAAAGCTCTGATAGATGCCGACCACTTTGAAGGTCTGGCCTTCGATCACCTCGAGATCGTCGCCCACCTTTTTGTTCAACGTCTTGGCCAACATGTTGCCCAGCATGACCACCTGCCCATCGTGGGCAGCAATGCGGCGGCCATCGACCAGCTTCATCTGCTCAAAATAGGAGCTGCCCGCCGGCCAGCCGTTAATCGTAACGCCGATCAGGTCTTCTTTCTCGAACGAGACTACGTCCATCAAGCCGGGCAAGACCGTCTCCACGTTCGGCAGGGTGGCGATTTTCTCTCCCAGGCTGACATCGAGTGAGCTCGACAGACGTTGGGCCACACCGGCGCGAAACACGACCAGGTCGGCGCCGTGCTGCTCATAAACCTTGAGCAGTTCCTTCTCGAAGCCGCGTGAAATACCCACCAGCATCACCACGGCCGCCACGGCAATGGCGACGCCGGACGCGGTCAGGCCCGAACGCACAGGACGGCGTCGCACGTTTTTGCAGATGAAACTGAGAAAGTGCATCGCCATCGATTATAGTTGACAAGATGCACGTAGCCGAAGGCAAAGTTCACGTCTGGCGGATTGCGACCGACCGCTCTTACGACCTGCCGGCGCTGCGTAGCGTGCTCTCTGAAGACGAGATAGCCAAGGCCGACCGCTTTCGCTTCGAGAACGACCGGCGGCGGGCCGTGCTGCGGCGCGCCGCCTTGCGGCAGATTCTTGCCCGTTACGCCGGCGCCTCGCCCAACGAGCTACGGTTCGTTTACGGTCCACAGGGTAAACCCGCCCTCGACGCCGCTTTTTTACCCGCAGAGCTGCATTTCAACCTCTCGTTCTCAGGAGAACTGGCGTTGTGCGCCGTGGGCCGATGGCCGTTGGGCATCGACGTCGAGCGCGAGCGGCAAGTGGAAAATGCCAATCTGGTGGCGAAGCACTTTTTCACCGCCGCCGAAATCGCCCTGCAAGACGCTGCCGGTGATCCTAATCGTGTTTTCTTACGGCATTGGACGCGAAAGGAAGCACTCATCAAAGCCACGGGCAGCGGGTTGAGCGTGCCATTGAATTCGTTTGACGTCTCTGGAGGGGTTAGGGGGCAGGGTTCAGGGTTCAGTGGCGCGCAAGCGGAACTAACGCCGTCGTCGCAGGACGTTGCTTGCGCGCAGCAAGTCAGCCTGCCCAATGCCTCCGGTGAAACGACGGCCTGGTGGCTCTATGATCTCGCTCCGCCAGCAGGCTGGTGCGCCGCCTTGGCAACTTTGAAACCGATCGCGCAATTCGAGTGGCACGACGCTGACAAGGGTCGGTGCTAAACTTCCACACCGCAAAGCAGATGCTCGCGGCACTTGAGGGGCCATCGAACGCCATGAGGACGCCTTTGGCGCCACACTTTTCGCTTCGTGGCAACTGGGCTCAGGCGGGTCGTCGCTGTTTCGTCTTCTTGCCAGCCGCCAAACGGGGCTCGCTGTCCGGCTCAGGTTCCGCGTTGCCGCCGAGCAACCGCGTGACTTCGCCCTGACGATTGATCCAGCCAAGCCGTACGAGGCGATCAAAGCGTTCTCCCGGTTTCTCCTTGCACCGGCTGAGCGCTTCACGAGCCTCGCGTGCGATTTCTTCCGCGGATGCAAAACGATTCATGCTTTCAAGTTTGGCTGAAATACGCCGAGGATGCAAGCCGGATTGCGGACCGCGACATGGATGTGCGTCTCGCGGGCAAAGCCTGCGCCGGGGTAGAGCGGCTCGCCCTCCTAGAACGCTCCACGTACCGTGTCGTATTGGAACCCTTGCATTTGCAAGCGGTTCAAGCATTCGTTCATCACCAGGCAATCGCGAGTGCGGCGCTTTGCTGCGCGACCAACATTTTTCGGCAACGTTCGTCCGCGCGCAGCGAAATCCTGTACCAGCTCCTGGTAACTGTCGGCTAAGATGGCTGTGACCGCCTCGTTCATTAAATCAAAGCAGCGCCCAAGCTGAACGACCGCCCCGATGACGGCTGGCCGACCTCCGCGGCCATACTTTTCTAGTGCCCAACGCAAGGCCCTCGCCGGGGAATGCTCCCAGAAGTAGATTCCGTGGCCGAGCCAGTCCCAATCGTTTTCGCTTGGCCGCCAGTCATCGACGGCCGTTTCCGCCAGCAGCAGCTTGCGCGCGAACGCCCGAGTGCAACCGTGATAACCAATAACGACGCGCGCGAAGCGTTCCATTTCCATACCAGCGATCATGGCCGGACGAAAGCGCTGATTGTAAACACCTGGTAGCCGAGAGCAACCCATTGCCTCGGATCGAACCATTAAGTCAAACGACGCGGCCCGTCAAGCGCATCGGAACGCTTTACGGCCTATGTAACACGGCGGCCACTGCCGTCCCGCTTCCGACTGTGCCCGCAGGCGGCATGCTCGACGTTTTGGCCCTGATCGACCCCGCGCGCGACGCATTCTCTGGGCAATGGTCGCTCGATGCGGGCAAACTCGTCCTTCACCCGTCGCCCTTGACGCTTCTGGAGTTGCCTTGCACGGTGCCAGACGAATACTCTCTCACCCTCGTAAGCGAAAAGGGCGAAGGGTACAACGAGCTTCGCATCGGACTGGTGTTTGGCAGCGGCCAGGCGCTCGTTGTGATCGATGCTGAGGACGGACACGTGAGTGGCCTTGATCGGGTTGACGGCAAGCCGTTCGACCAGAACGAGACAACTCGGCGCGGCCCGACGCTTTTGGCGTTTAAGGAGCACACGACGGTATGCACCGTACGCCGGAACCACATCACGGTAACGTGTGACGGCGAGCCGGTTATCGACTGGCGCGGCAAGCCGGAGCAACTTTCGCTCGATCCGAAGTGGCGGCCACCGGACAAGGTGCGCCTTTTTCTGGCCGGCGGCCCGGGCGAATATCGCTTTTCGAAAATCGAAGCGCGGTCCCTGGAAGGTGTGACGGAGCCGGCAGCACCGCCCGCGACCCCTTCGCGCGGCCAGGCCATCACTCGCTCGGAAGCGACACCCAAGACGTCACCCGTTCCGTCTGAGGGAGAAATGCGCGAGGCCGAACGCCGACTGCGTGCAAGTCCGGATCTCAACTGGCAAGAAGCGGCCACCGTCGATGAGAAATCGGCCCTGGCCGAAAGGCTTTGGAAGGCGATCGAGCCATTCCGCAATGACTCGACGGCGTTTTTTGTGCTGCTGACAACCGTGCGCGACTTAGCGGTGGAAGGCAAGAATTCGACGCTGGCCTTCAATGCCGTCGACGAATTAACCAAACATTTCGCCGTTGACCCGTTGGCCCTGAAGGTCGAGTTGGTGGAGCGGCTAGCGAAATCTCTCCAAGAGATCGCTGCACTGCAAGCTCTCTGTGAAGCGGCACTGGAGATTGTCGACGACGCGATGGCGGAAGGTAAGCTCGACGCTGCCAAGCGACTTTGCACCGTGCTTCCGTCGCTTGTCGCTAAAAGCCGCGACACAGCGTTTCGACGACGCGTTCAGGACCGCGCTGCCGAGGTCAAGCGGCTGGCGAGTCAATGGTCGGAGCTTCCCGCCGCGACCGAGACATTGGAGCGGAATCCCGACGATCCCCATGCCAATTGGCTATTCGGGAAGTACCTCGCGACCGTGTTGGAAGATTGGAACGAAGCGCTCCCTAAATTGTCGCGGTGTGACGACGATTCATGGGCGGTGGCTGCGCGGCAAGATCTCTCTCAACCGGGGGGCGCGGCGGAACAGGTTGACGCCGGCGATCAATGGTGGCATCTGGCGCTCAAGGCGTCATCCCTTGAGAAGCCGCCGTTACAGCGACGTGCCGCCGAATGGTACCGCCGCGCGTTGCCGAACCTGTCCGGCACCGCCGCGCTCCAGATCCAGAAGCGGTTGAACGGCATCGATCTGGACAAGCCCTCGGCCAAGCGCGTTGCGGCCAATCCCGGCGGAAAGGCAAACCGTCGCCAATTCGAGAAATCTGTCGTGGCCAACCGCCGCGCCGCCGAATGGATCCTCTCGATGGGCGGCAGCATCTCCTTGGTCAGTTTGGATGGCGTGGAACGCGGCCGACGCCGGACTTTCGTCGTTGTCGTCTTTAACCCGCCTGCGTGAGCTACGCGTCGACGGCTCCAAGATCACCGGTAGCGCATTCGGCGATCTGAAGCGGCTGCAGGCGTTGGAGGTGCTGGGCGTCGAGAGTACTCCTTTCAACGACGCGGGCGCACGCGCCCTGGTGGTGCTCGGGAATGTGCGAGACCTTTCCATGGCTAATTGCGCGATTACGGATGCGGCGTTGGCGTCGTTGGCGAAGCTGCCCAAACTTGAACGTTTGTCAGTGCAGGGCGTGGCGCTTTCCATCGACGCTTTGGCGCAATTCCGCCGTGCCATGCCCCGATGCGCGGTCCAGGGCCCATAGCCTCACGGCAATCAAAGCGAGGTGCTTCTCTAAGAAGAGGTCGTGCCAAGTGTTGAGGATGGCCTCCTGAGTTTCCTGATCGAGCTGGACGCGCGAGACAGACGGAATTATGTGACGCCGTGCTATGCTGCCGAGCTCCGCATCCGCACGGTCGCGCTGCCGTAAAGATGCTGCACCATGCGTTCGGCGTGAAACAAGAGCCATTCGGGGCGCGTGTAAACGGCGTGGCCGGCAAGGTGCTCAGCCGGCGAGCCCTGGTTGGCGCCGTAATCGACCAACAGTGTCGTGCCGCAGTCGGGTACACGCGCGCCGGCCTCGAGCAAGTCAGCCAATTCCTGAGCCGCGTGGTCGTTCTCCAACAGCTTGCCCAAGCGACGGTTGGCCAGCCATGATCGCAAGATGAGCGGCGCAGGCGGCGTGTCGGTGCCGGCGATCGCGACCTGCTGCACAAAGTCGCCGTTCGCCCCATGCAGTACGTCATCGGTGCGAACGGGGAACGACGCCAGGTGAGCCGGACGGC
>DASSFG010000576.1:0-7280 GCA_035694685.1 Pirellulales bacterium | reverse complement strand
GTCTCCTCCACGACCATGCGAAACGGATGGCGCACGGCACCCACTCGCCGGGTCGAGAGGCGCGCCAAAGGCGCCGCGCGCGGCGCCTTTGTCCACGTAGCCCTTCCACAACGAGAAACGAAATTGATCCGGTCAAAGTGTCACTTGCGCCGCGCGCGGCGCAACTGACACGGCACCCCAAGACTGGCGGTTTCGCAACACCTTATGCCGTCAGAGGTTGCGATTTTTGGTCCGCGCGCGCTCTACTAGGGTGCAGGTCGCCTCGATGCGGGTTCAATTCACTTTGGTTGCGGCCGAAGGCCGCGCTGGGGGCGTTTTTCGCATTTCCGTTCTGGAATGCGGCGACTAATCGCCGTTTTCACCTGTCGCGGACGACTTTTGAACCGAACGAACTTGCCAAAGATCGCTCACCGCGCGTTTTTACGCTCGGCGCCTGCCCGACCAACAACCCCAGCGACAAGCCCGCGATCCACAGTTCGCGGCTCCGGTCCCCCGCCGCGCGCTGGCCTCTATAAGTAACTATGCATCGACGGGCCAAAATTTTTCACCCGGCGGCAAATTTTCTTGCGGTCGCGCCCGGCCGACAGCAGCAAAACTGCCAACGGATGGCAAGGCTGCCACGTTTTGCAACGACCAGATCGACCGCGCCGCTCGCCCCACGACATTCAGCACGTCGCTGGGTCTCTCCGCCCCGTCACCGCCTGCCATTTTGGTCGGAAGACGGCGCATCCCTCTTGTACAGCAATCGGCATACCGTTAATGAACACAATATCAGATGCGCTCAACGAGGCCAGCTCGTTTAGGAAGCAAACGAAACGGAACCTGCTAATAGCGCGTGCGAGTTTGCCACGCTGATCCACACTAATCGCAAAGCTGGCATCCTTCCTCTCTTAGCGAAGATCAGTGCGGATTAGCGTTCCTGCCCAGCAACGTCGTCATCCTCTAGGCGAGCGCGATGGGCTCGAGTGGGTAAACATCAAGCATGCGAAGCACGCCCGCCCCCTGCCCTGCCCTTCCCCTTCCCTGCTCTGCCCTTCCCTTCCCTGCTCTGCCCTAGCTTCGCGTGCCCTGCTCTGGCGACGGTCGTTGAACGGCGGTGACGATCGTTTCCAAAACGCTCTCCAGCCGGCCGACTACGTCGTCGGCCAGGCAACGCACGACGAAGTAGCCGGCGAGTTGCAGCCGCACGTCTTTCTCGCGGTCGCGGCGATAGGCGTCGGCGTCTGTGAAATGATAATAGCCGTCGATCTCGATCGCCACTCGCGGACCGCGGGCCAGCAAGTCGACCTCCAATGGGCGGCCGAGAGGGGCTTCCAAAAGCCCGTTCAACTCGAACAGTCCCGATGTGACAGGATGGGCCTGCAACCGCTCGAAAAGATACCGTTCGGCGGCGCTCCGCGCCGCATCGTCGAGTTGCGCTGGACCGGCCTCTGGTTCCGGGCTGGACTTGGGCTCCGGCAGCACCGTCAGAATGCAGTCGCCAAGATCGACGGCGACCGGCGCCGCTTCAGCGGCAGCGGTGTTGGGAGCTTGAGCCACGGCCGTGGTGCGAAGCTCTTCACTGGGCGAAACCAGGCTCAAAACGCAATCGCCCAGATCGGCAATCTCGTCCAACCAGATCACTCCCTCGCGAACGACCGCCAAGGCGTGGCACTCAGGCGTTGTCGCCAGATACTCTTCGATCCGCTCAGGACTGGCCGAGACGATGATCGGCAACGGCGCCGCCAGCGAGGCGAGCGATGCCGCCTTGGCCATGAGCGTGCGCAGCGCCACGACTTCCTTGGTGCGTGCAACCGCCAAGAGAATCGGTGTTTGCTGATCGCCGATGAGCGCCAAGATGCCCGCCGTGACGCGCGACAAGTCGCCGCCGCAGGCGTCGACCAGCCGTTCCCAGAGGCCCGCCGTCATCGAGCCAAACTGCCAGGCGTGCTCCACGATCGCGCGACACACGATGTCGACCGGAGAAACGTTCTTGCCCCCCAAGGCGCGGTCGAGAAACATGGTCTGTTCTTCGACCGAACGAGAGCGCATGCCAGACGAGAGAATCCGCGGATCGCAAACGGCGCGCCCCCCCAGCCACTTAAACGCCGCGGAGAACGTCTGGCGCGCATCACAGGCGGCGAACCAGCAGGCCATCGCATCGGCCTGTTCCAGACTGAACGGCTCGCAAACCGACCGCTTTTCGGTCTCGGCGAACCGGCGCACGAGCCGTGCGGGAGCGTCGTCGCGCCCCGCCAGCACGGTCACTGTGGGCACCTGCTGCCGCCGGCGTTGTAGGTGGCGCGCCAGCACGAGCAATGCCTGGTTGGCATCCAACGGAGCGGGCGCGGCGCCGCGACGACTGATGGGTGTCGGCTGTTGTGAACTCACCATATCGACCACTTGGCCTGAATTCAAACTATATCTAATGAGGCGCTGGTGGGTCACGCGAGCTTGCGCTTCTCCGGCTCACGTGGGTCAAGGCGTCAGCGATCAGACGTCAGGCTGCAGGGCTCGTCACCTGCCGCCTGATGCCGGAAGCCCGACGCCTTCCACTGGTGGGCCGGCGCTCATTCCGCTCGCTGGTCCCACCCTACCACAACTATACCCGAGGCGCGATGGCCTCGCTCGAGAGCACCGCGCCGTTGCCGGAGATGCTCGAGTCGCCCACTACCAGTTCGGGCCGTAGGCTAAGCAGCTCTTCTTGTACGCGGTAACGCGATTCGCCGTCTTGCGGCTGCAAACGCTCATGGCTGCCGTCGGGCCGCAAGATGCGGGCCTTGACGTTGTCGCGCAGATAGGCCGGCACGATCTCTTTCAGGATTCGCTGCTTGAGCTCGGGCGCCTCAATGGGAAACATCACTTCCACGCGTCGGTAAAAGTTGCGCGGCATCCAATCGGCACTGGCCAGAAAGACGTGCGCTTCTTCATCCGGGCTGAACACGAAAATGCGGCTATGTTCGAGAAAGCGATCGACGATGCTGCGCACCCGGATCGTTTCGGAAATGCCCGGCAGACCGGGCCGCAGGCAGCAGATACCGCGGCAAATCAGGTCGATGGGCACGCCGGCCTGGCTGGCGCGGTAGAGGGCTTCGATCACGCGGTAATCGACCAGCGAGTTGAGTTTGGCGAAGATCCGCGAGGGCCGCCCCTCGCGTGCTCGCTGCGCTTGTTCGTCGATCATCTCGATTGTGCGGCGGTGCAGATCGGCCGGAGCCACCACCAGTTTTCGCCACTGATGTCCTTGCGAATAGCCCGTCAGCAAATTGAATAGGGCCGAGGCGTCGGCGGCAATGTCTTCATTGGCGGTGAACAGGCCGAGGTCGGTATAAACCAGCGCCGTGGTGGGATTGTAGTTGCCCGACGAAAGATGAACGTACCGCCGCACGAGGCCGCTTTCTTGCCGCACGACCAAGGACAGTTTGCAGTGCGTCTTCAGATCGAGAAAGCCGAACACGACATGTACGCCAGAGCGTTCGAGCTGCCGCGCCCAGCTCACGTTGGCCTCTTCGTCGAAGCGGGCCTTGAGCTCGACCAGCGCCGTGACGTGCTTGCCGTTTTCGGCGGCCTGCATCAGGGCGCGCGTCACCGGCGAATCGCCGCTAGTGCGGTAGAGCGTTTGCTTGATGGCCAACACGTTCGGGTCTTTGGCCGCCCGACTGACGAACTCCACCACCGGGTCGAACGATTCGAACGGATGGTGCAGCAAAATGTCGTTGCGGCGGATGTTGGCAAAAATGTCGTCGCCGCCGCGGGACCGCCGCCCGCGCGGCAGCCGCGGCGTGAAGGGCGGATCGCGCAGGTGCTCTCGGCCGGGCACGCGCAGCAGGTCCATCATGCCGGTCAGATCGAGCGGGCCGGGAATGCGATAGATTTCGCTGTACGGATCGGCCGGGTTGTCGTCGCTCTCGTGCAGCTCTTCGGGCTCGACGATCATGCGGATCAGCTCTTCGTTGCCGGTGGCCGCGATCTCCAGCCGCACCGCCTGGCCGCGCTGGCGGGCTTTGAGCCGGTCTTCGATCAGCCGCAGCATGTCGTCCGATTCCTGCTCCAGCAACTCGATGTCGCTGTCGCGCGTGATGCGGAAGGTCGTGCTGCTCTGCACCTCGAAGCCACCGAACAACTCCGGCAAGCGTGCCGAGACCGCGTCTTCCAACAGAATGAACTGCAACTCGTCGCCCTGGCTCAGCGGCACCAGCCGCGGCAAGACCTGCGGCAACTGCACTACCGCAAACAGGTGCTTCGGGCCCAGCCCATGATCGCGTTCCAAGAGTGTGGCCAGATACAGCCCGCGGTTATGATAACGCGGGCTGGGATGCGCCGGGTCGACCGCCATAGGCGTGAGGATGGGAAATGCTCGTTCGGTAAAGAAACGGTCGAGCGTGGCACGCTGGTCGTCGTTCAGTTCTGTGTTTTTGAGCAAACGGATGCGTTGCTCGGCCAACTGCGGCAACACCGATTCATTCCAACAGCGATACTGGGCGGCCACGAGCTCCTTTGTGCGGGCGGCGATGCGCTGCAACTGGACGATGGCCCGCAGGCCGTCGGGCGAGTAATCTTCAGGTGCCCCGTCGCCGAAGGCCTGCTCGCGCAGCCCGGCCACGCGGACCATGAAGAACTCGTCGAGGTTCGAGCTGAAGATGGAGAGGAATTTCACCCGCTCCAACAGCGGGTTCGATTCATCGACGGCTTCTTCGAGCACGCGGGCATTGAATTCCAGCCAGCTCAGCTCGCGGTTGATAAAATGTTCGGCCAAGAATACCTGTTCAGCCATGTTGTAATCATAGGGCGCAAGAACAGGCCGAGAAAGTCAGTCATCGTAGGTAGGACAAGCGAGGCTGCGAGCGCCGGCCCACCAGAGCAAAGGCAGGCATCGGGCGTCAGGCGTCAGGTGTCACGCATCAGGCGTCAGGCATCAGGCATCAGGCGTCATGAAGCTGGGGCTTGGCGGTTCGCCCTTGTCGCCTCCGGAGGTCGCCTTTCATCGCCCTGATGCCTGATGCCGGACATCCGACATCCGACATCCGACATTCGATACCGGACACTCGATGCCTGATGCACGGTACCCGACGGCCTAATGGCTAACGCCCTGTCCGGTGCCTGACGCCTGACGCCATTTTCACGCGGCCCGCATTGACTCGGTTCCGCCTCTTTGTCCTCGCCCGCTGCACCGGTAACATTGCCATATGCCCGAAAACCCAAATTGGCGGGAGCTTTATCCATTTACATCAAACTGGCTGGACTTGGACGGCCTGCGTTACCATTATCTCGATGAAGGCGACGGCGAGCCCTTGTTGTTGGTTCACGGCAATCCGACGTGGTCTTTTTACTGGCGCGAGTTGGTGGTGGCTTTGCGCGAAAAATACCGGCTGATCGTGCCCGACCATATCGGCTGCGGGCTGTCGGATAAGCCACAGCAATACGAATACCGTCTGGCCCAACACATCGAAAACCTGCGGCGACTGGTCGCTCATTTGCAATTGGAAAAACTCACGCTGCTGGCGCACGACTGGGGAGGGGCAATTGGGCTGGGTGCGGCAGTGGCGGAGCCCGATCGCTTCAGCCGCCTGGTGCTGTTCAATACCGCGGCCTATCGCTCACGGCGAGTTCCTTGGCGAATTCGCGTCTGTCGCGCGCCGCTCGTCGGCGAGTTGGCCGTGCGCGGGCTGAACGCCTTTGCCCGAGCGGCGCTGACGATGGCCGTCGCAAAGCACGAGCGCATGACGCCGGCAGTGCGTGCCGGGCTACTCGCCCCGTACGACTCTTGGGCCAACCGCATTGCGATTCATCGCTTTGTAATGGACATACCGCGGTCGCTTCAGCACCCGAGTTACGCAACGCTGGAATCGATCGAGCAGGGACTAGCGAAGCTGCAGAATTGCCCGACAATGTTTATTTGGGGCATGCGCGACTGGTGTTTCACGCCAGATTTTTTAGAGCGGTTTCTGGAGTTTTTTCCGGACGCCGAGGTGCACCGATTGTACGACGCCTCGCATTACGTCATTGAAGACGCCCACGAGCAGATCGTGCCGCTAGTCGAGAGGTTCTTGACCGCCTATGCGGTTTGAAGTCGCAGAGAGGAGAACCGCAAAGGCACCAAACGGCCGAAGCCAATCGCCAGATAAAGATTTTGCGACAGGAATCACCGCGATTTTCGCCGAGACATTAGCGGCTTCAAGTGCTTGTTGCCCGTCACGCGTTCGCTTCGCTCCCGAAGCGGCGGCGCCAGTCCTCTAGCTCTCGGCGCAGGCGCTCGATTTCCTGGCTGGAGCCCTGCAATTCGGCAGATAGCCGTTCGCGTTCCGCTTCAGCCCGCTTGCATTCCACTTCAGTGCGATCAAGTTGCGATTCCAACGCTGCCTCGCGCTCCTCCGGAGTCGGCAGCCAGCAGTCCGTGGCCGGATCGTAAAATCGCAGCCACTCGCCGTCGCGCTCCAAGTGTAAACCGAGGACCTCGCTGGGCAATCGCCCCTCGACCATTTCGATCGGCGCGTATTTCCCGTCCCGCAGGCGATGCCCTTGCAACGGCGGGTCGAGGTATTCGCTCCGCGGATCGAACAGAAAATACTCGGACACCGGCATCTGGTCCTGGTAGATCGACATTTTTTCGTCGAGGTCTTCGTCGCTCGTCGACTTGCTCGTCAGCTCGATGACCACGTCGGGGCCGTGCGCTTCCTGCCACACGAAATACGCGTCACGCGGCTTGTCCTTAGGCACTCCCAAGGCGACAAACACGTCGGGCGCGACATGTTTGCGACGGTTCCCTCGTTCGTAATAGACGAACATGTTACCCGACACATACGCCAACGCATCCTCGGCGAAGAACCGCTGGAGTATTTTGACCGCGGCGATCAGGTTGTCGCGATGGAGTGGAGTTTCCGCCAAAGGCTTGCCGTCTCCGG
Organism: Pirellulales bacterium; assembly: GCA_035694685.1. GTDB lineage: Bacteria > Planctomycetota > Planctomycetia > Pirellulales > JAICIG01 > DASSFG01. Next base: position 399 of record DASSFG010000576.1, on the reverse strand, counting down.
TGGGGTAGTCGCCTTCCGCGTCGGTCCCGAGTCGGTAGGGTGGAATAGGGATCGTCGCCATGTTCACCTCCTTCACGTGCCCGGTTTTTAGCATAGCCCATCGCTTGGCGAGACGCCATTGGCCGAATCCGGGAGAATTGCGATATGCGGTACGGCGAGTAAGAATGACTGAATCAGCCTACAAGGGAGAATTCGATGCAGTGTCCGTTTCCCGGAATGGATCCGTATCTTGAAGGAGAGTTGTGGACAACCTTCCACATTCAATTGGCGGTGGAAATCGCGCGTCAATTGACCCCGCGACTCTTGCCTCGCTATTTCGCGTTCGCCAATCAGCGTCAAGTGACGGACACGCCCGATGAGGTCTCCATTGAAGCGACGGATGTGTATCCTGACGTGGGC
>DASSFG010000575.1:0-12663 GCA_035694685.1 Pirellulales bacterium | reverse complement strand
TTAGAAAAGAAAGCGGCTCCGCCGCGAAGGAAAGCGGCGATGAATCGCCGCACTCCAAAGGGAGTTATTCTACCTCTCCGGCCAAGAGGTGCAGATAGCTCTCGTAACGCCGCGCGTCGAGCCAGCCGTCGGCCACGGCGTCTTTCACCGCGCAGCCCGCCTCGTGATTGTGCGTGCAGTCGGGAAAAGCACAGAGGCTGACCAGCGGACGCAAGTCGCGATAGAAGCCGGCCACCTCGGCAGGAATCACGTCCCAAAGCTGAAACTGCCGGATACCCGGCGTGTCGACGACATAACCGCCGCTCTTGAGCGGAATCAGGCGGGCCGTGGTCGTCGTGTGGCGACCCTTCTGCGTTTCGGCACTGACTTCCGATACCGCCAGGCCCAGGCCCGGCTGCACGGCGTTCAAGAGCGACGATTTGCCGACGCCGCTTTGTCCGGCCACCACGCTTTGCTTATCCAGCAATCTGCTCCGTAACCGCTCGACGCCGGCGCCGGTGCGGGCACTAACCAGCAAAACGGTATACCCCATCTGCGCGTAGACACCGACCAAGGGCTCCAGCGAAGCGGCGTCGACCAGGTCGATCTTGTTGATGCAGAGGATGGCCCGCAGCCGCCCTTGCTCGGCGGAAACCAGAAAGCGGTCGATGAGGTTCGGTTTAAGGTACGGCTCGGCGGCGCTGGCTACGATCAGAAGCTGATCGACGTTGGTCACAATGACGTGCTGCCGGCCTTTCGACTGCCGGCTAAGCACACCGTGGCGCGGCTCAATCCGTTCGATGATGCCTTCGCGATTGTCGGCGGGGCGGAACAGCACACGGTCGCCGGCGGCCACGACGTGCCGCAAATCGGTGTGCAAGGTCTTGAGCAGCCGCCGCACGGCGCATTGATATTCGCTGCCGTCGTCGGCCGCGACGGTGCTGGTCAGGCCGTGGACCGCCAGCACGCGCCCACGCAGGCAGGCAGCTTCATCGACGTCGAGTCGCACGCTCAGGCCGGCGTCGTCCGCAGCCTCTGAGCCGCGCACGGTACGTTTACGGCTCAACTCGCCCTTGCCGCTGAGACGTTCTTCGCGGGCCACGTCTTCGTCAACTTCTTCGGCCTGATACTTGCGCGTCACGTCGCCCTGGCGCGCACGTGATGAGCGATTCTTGCGAAAGTCGGCGCGGAGTTTCTTCTTTTTGGGCTTCGCCAATCAGTTCAGACGGGCTTGTTGGGATCTTTGATTTGGCCGGCGCTGTCATCGAGGATATTATAGCGCCGGCTGTCGGGCGCGGATTCCCGCGCCCCTTGAGTTTTTTCGACGGCTTCTTTGAGCAGACCGGCGCGTTCCAGCAGCGACTTCTGGAAAATCTCGTTCCGATCGCCGTCGGTCGGCGGAGGGCCAACAGCTCCCAAGTCGGCCGGGGAGTATTGCACCTGAAAGCGGTGCTTGGCTACGGCCACGGTATCGCCGGGGTCGATGCGCTTCTCGCTCACTTTGACGTTGTTCACTTTGACGCCGTTGCGGCTTTGCAGATCGCGCACGTACCAATAGCCGTTCATCAACGTCAACTGGCAGTGGTGGGCTGAAACGTTGGGAAAACGCAATACGATGTCGCAGCTCTCGCGGCGGCCCACCAAGAGGCTCTTTTTGAGCATGGGAATGGGATCACCGCCGCCGAGAGGTATAAGCTCGCCGAAGGTTTGCATTTCGTCTCTGGTTGTCTGTTCCCTGGTGCCCCGACGTGATAACCTTAACAATCCCGGCCACCCTTGAGTGTAGGTTTGGCATGGTTGCCCGTCAACGATCGCAAACCAATGGCTAACACCACCATCCTCGACTGGCGCTCCGCCGGCTTGCGATATTTTGCGTACAATTTCTACCTGCGATCGCGGTTCGCCGGCAGGGTGCAAAAGGTAAGCCTCGATGCGGGCTTCACCTGTCCGAACGTCGATGGAACGGTGGCCGTGGGCGGCTGCGTGTTCTGCGATAATCGCAGCTTCAGCCCCAGCCGGCGGTTGCCGCGCACGGCCATCGCCGGACAACTCGAGCACGGCATTCGGCTGCTCCGCCGCCGCTATCCGAACGTGAGCCGCTTTCTAGCGTATTTTCAGCCCGCCACCAACACCTATGCCCCGGTCGAACGACTGCGGCGGCTGTACCTGGAGGCGCTCGATCACCAGGACGTGGTCGGACTGGTCGTCGGCACCCGCCCCGACTGCGTGCCTGATGACGTGCTCGACCTGCTCGAAGAGCTCGCGGGCGAGACTTATGTTTCGGTCGAGTACGGCATACAGACGATGCACGACCGTTCGCTGGCATGGATGAACCGTGGCCACGCTCATGCGGCGTTTCTCGACGCCGTGGAGCGCAGCCGCGGTCGAGGCTTTGAAATCGGCGCCCACGTCATCCTCGGCCTGCCCGGCGAAACGCAGGACGACATGCTGGCCACGGCCCGCGAGCTGGCCCGGCTGGACGTCGACGCCGTGAAAATCCACAATCTATACGCCGTCAAGAACACGCCGCTGGCCGAATGGGTAACCTCGGGTCAAGTCACCTTGATGGACGGCGACGAATACGTGCGGACGCTGGTCGACTTCCTGGAGTTGCTGCCGCCCACCTGCCTTGTCGAACGCATCAGCGGAGATGCCCCGCCCGAATATCTCGTTGGCCCTGCGTGGTGTCTCGACAAGCCCGCTCTGCGTGCGGCGGTCGCAGCCGAGTTCGAGCGGCGAGATACATGGCAGGGGAAGAGAGTGGAAAGTGGAAAGTGAAAAGTGGAAAGTGAATGGATGATTTCGACCTCGATAAGCTGGCGGGCTACCTTCATCTTGATCCGGCGCAAGTGGCGCGGCTGGTCGAGCGGGGCAAATTGCCTGGACGCCGTGTAGCCGGCGACTGGCGCTTCTCACGGTCCGAAATCCATCACTGGTTGGAGGAGCGTATCGGCCTGTCGGAAGAGGGGGAGCTGCAACGAGTGGAAGGCGCCATGCAAGCCGCAGGCAGCCATCCGCACGACGAACTGTCGCTGGCCGCCATGCTTCCGACCGAGGCCATTCAGGTCCCACTTGCCGCCCGCACGCGTAACTCGGTGATCGATTCGATGCTCGACGTGGCCAGCCGCACCGGCTGGCTATGGGATCCCGAAAAGATGGCTGATGCCGTCCGCAGCCGCGAAGAAATGCACCCCACGGCGCTTGACAACGGCGTCGCCCTGCTACACCCGCGCCGCCCTATGGGAAACATCCTGGAACAGGCATTCCTGGCATTTGGTCGAACGGATGCCGGCATTCCCTTCGGCAGCAGCCGCGGTGCCCTGACCGATCTCTTCTTCTTGATCTGTTCGACGGACGATCGCGGCCACCTCCACACGCTGGCCCGCTTGAGCCGGCTGCTTAACTCGTCGGATTTTCTCGCTGAGCTGCGATCGGCCCCCGACGCAGCGAGCATTCGCGAGCTCTTTGAGCGTGCCGAAGCGGAGCTGCGCTGAACCCGCTCGCCGGTGGCGAGCGGGAGGCGTCAGCCTCCCGGTAATGTCTGCTTCGGCAAACACGCGAGGCCGCCGCAAACCATTTGGTTCATGTACTACCGGCACACTGACGTGTGCCGCTCACCGTGGCAAGCTTTGCAAGCTCAGCCCAGCTTGCCCACGAGAGCAATCAGATCGACGGTGCGGCAACTGTAGCCCCACTCGTTGTCGTACCAGCTCACCACTTTCACGAGGTTACCGCCGATCACTTGCGTCCAGTCGGCCGCAAAGATCGAGCTGTGCGGATCGCCGATGATGTCGCTGGAGACAATCGGGTCTTCCGTATAGCAGAGGATGCCTTTCAGCTTGCCATCTGCAGCCCGCTTGACCGCCTGGTTCACCTCCTCGCGCGTCACGTCGCGTTTCATGACTGCGGTCAGGTCGACCACGCTGCCGGTGGGCACCGGCACGCGCATGGCGATGCCCGTCAGCTTGCCCTGCAACTCGGGGATGGCCAGTCCAACGGCCTTGGCGGCGCCGGTTGAGGTGGGAATGATGTTCTGCGCGGCGGCCCGTGACCGGTAAGGGTCGTGGTGCGGCAAGTCCTGCACGTTCTGATCGTTCGTGTAGGCATGCACGGTCGTCATCAGGCCCTTTTCGATGCCGAACGTTTCGTGCAGCACTTTGGCCAGCGGAGCGAGACAGTTGGTGGTGCAGCTTGCGTTGGAAATGCACTTCTGGGCGGGCGTAAGCTTGTCATCATTCACTCCCAGCACGCAAGTTAGATCGGCGCCGTCTTTGGCCGGCGCGCTGAGCACGACGCGTTTGGCGCCGGCCTGCAAGTGGGTGTCGTAGCCGGGCTTTCCACCCGCGGCGCGGCCGGTAAAAATACCGGTGCTCTCGACGGCCACGTCGATTTTCAATTCGCTCCAGGGGAGCTTAGCGGGATCACGTTCGGCCAAGGCGCGAATTTTCTTGCCGTCGACGATGATGAAGCCGTTTTCATGGCTGACGGTGCCCGGATAACGGCGGTGCGTGCTGTCGTACTTGAGCAGGTTGGCCAGAGCGGCGGTATCGGTAAGGTCGTTAATGGCCAAGACTTCGAACTCGTTCGAGCGGGCCATGAGATTGCGAAACACGAGCCGGCCGATGCGGCCAAAACCGTTGATAGCGACGCGAATTGCCACGTTCTTCTCTCCTTGTATGTGCCATCCGCCTGAAGGCGTTTCGTTTGCGAAGAAACTGCGGATTATACCGCCGCCGCCGCCACCCGGCAACCAATGGGCCGCGGGTGGTGTCGTAACAGTGAGTTGTCCGGCAGAGGTGGCAATTATCCGTAGGGTGGGACGAGCGAAGCGAGTCCCACCAAAGAGCCGGTCAAACAGGTGGGACTCGCTTCACTCGTCCCACCCTACATGTCGTCAGCAACCCACTGTTAAGACACTACCCGGTCGCGATCAGAACAGCGACATTTGCCCCGACGAGGTGCGCGGCGGCCGGAACTGCACGCTGTCTAGCTCCGGCAACCGTCCATCCAGCCCGAACTTTCGGGCGAAGACCTGAAAGTTCTGCGCAATCTGCTGCGCATAAGGACCATCGCCGCGTTGCCGCAGCCCGAACTGAGGTTGATAAAGTCCGCCGCTGCGTGTCGAGCGGATGAGCGACTCGATGCGTTCGCGCTTGTTGGGGAAGTTCTCGGCCAGCCAGGCTTGAAAGACCGGCACGACGGTCAGCGGCAAACGCAGTAGCACGTAGCCCGCAGACATCGCACCCGCCTCGCGCGCCCTTTCGAGGATGGCCGCCATTTCATGGTCGGTAAGACCGGGAACGACCGGCGCGACCATCACTCCGACCGGCACTCCAGCGTCGCTGAGCGCCCTGACGGCCGCCAGTTTCAGCGCCGGCGGACTCGTACGCGGTTCCAGCTTGCGGGCGAGCTCGGCGTCGAGCGTGGTGATGCTAAAGAAGACGTGAACCAGCCTCCGCTCGGCCATCGGCGCCAACAGGTCGATGTCGCGCCTGACGAGGGCGTTTTTGGTGATCAGGCCCGTCGGTTGGTTCGCCTCGTTCATCACCTCCAGCAGCCCGCGCGTGAGGCGGAAGCGGCGCTCGCCGGGTTGATAGCAATCCGTGACGCCCGACATGGCGATCACCTCCCCGCGCCACGACGGCCGCGACAGCTCGCGCCGCAAGAGGGCGGGGGCCTGGTGCTTGACGAGGATCCTGGTTTCAAAGTCGAGGCCGGCGCTCAGCCCGAACACTTCGTGCGTGGGCCGCGCATAGCAGTAGGCGCAGCCGTGTTCACAGCCGCGATAGGCATTGATGCTCCAGCGAAAGCCGACGTCGGGACTGTTGTTTTCGGCGATGATGCTTTGTGAATCGTCGGCGATGAACTGCGTGGGCGTTTTGCGTTCGTCGGCCAGCAGTTCTTCGTCGTACTCGCGGTCGTCGAACGTCTCTTCGACGTGCGTCGGCAAAAAGCGGTTTGCCGGATGATGCTGCGCCGCGCGTCCCACGATTTTCCTGCGGGGGAAATCCATGTCAGTCATTATAGCAATCGTATGGACGCGTGGACACTACGTCGGGCCACGCTCGCTCGTTTAACCGCAGGGCCAACGGCCCGCGCGAGGTCCGCTGGCGGGCGTGCGCGTGCTCGCCATCCTGCCGTTGAATCAGAGTTACTTCGTGTCCGCCGAACGACGCCCGCTCGTTCGTTTAACCGCAGGGCCATCGGCCCGCGCGAGGCCACGAGATCTCCGGCGCCAAATCTGCAGCAGGCGCGGTAGTGATTCCATTTGCCACCGAGTCAAATAAAAACCGGAAAGTTTAGTCGGTTTTTTTGCGGGTGCCTGAAAAGTGGGCAGCGCTACCAACTCTTCGGATTGGCCTCGACAGTAATCGTTTCGCCGTGCTCGCCGCCAAACGTGTGCGTTCCTTGCGGCTTTCCTCTGTAGACCGGCCTGAACCATACCGTTCCGTCGGGCAACCTTAGCGTATCGACCCCGCTCGCGTGGCTCATGGTGCCGAGCATCATTCCATGATCTATGGCTGGCCTGCCGATGTGCCGCTGAATCGCCATGCCACCGAAGAAAGCCGCCACCAAGGCCATCAACCACAACAGCGTCTTCAAGGTGAACTGGGCGCGGCGCATGGGGCTACTTCCTCGGCGTCGTCCCTTGAAGCCGGCACAATTTAATGACGACGAAAAGCGCCGCGAGACCGGCCACCAAGACCGCAAGCACTGCCGTCCTGGTGCCCGTGTCATGAAGCCGCGCAAACAAAGCCGGCCGGTGCTCTGCAGGCCCCGCAACCACGTCCAAGACCACCGCGACCATATCGATAACAAGCGGCACCGGAACCATGCCGGCAATGCAGGCCATCGCCAGCAACGCTCGTAAGCTGAAGTGAAAACGGGGCATGGGGGTAGTTTAACCGACGCGGACGCGAAGGCCACTTTATTGAGGCTGGCTGTCTGACCTTACGGCCATTGCCTCGATTACAGTCAAGCTGTTCGCCTTTGCCGACAATTGTTAAGCAACCTCTGTGAAAGCATAGAGCCGGTCGTGGTACGCCGAGCAATGCCGACATAGTTCGTTTAACCGCAGGGCCAACGGCCCGCGCGAGGCCACGAGATCTCCGCGGCGTCAAATCTGCCAAAGGCGCTAAGCATTTGACGCTAGAGCGGAGAACAACGATGATTGAATTGCCATCGGCTGTGGGCGCCGTTGGCGACAATTGTTAAGCAGCCTCAGTGAAAGCAGCCTCGCTAGCACAATGATTCACGCCTATCATCTGATCTGGGGCACTTACGGTTTTTGGATGCCGAACGATCCTCGTGGCTCATGGTCCGATTTCGTCGCCTCGTGGGAACTACTGCGGTTCGGCAAACCCTCCCGCAGCATTGAGCGGAGCGACGTTGATTACGACCAGTGGGAAGCATGGCGCAGTTCCGCCAGGGAATCGCTCAAATACCCTGCCGTTACATTGAGTGGCGTTCAGGCGCGGGCCGTGGCAAGGGGTTTTGCCAAGGGCGTGCAGAAAAGCCGCTTCTGCATTTGGGCCTGTTCCATCCTGCCGGAGCACGTGCATCTGGTCATTGGCCGCCACCGTTACGCGGTGGAAAAAATATCCAATCTGCTCAAGGGCGAAGCGACCAAGCAACTGATGAAGGAGTCGCTCCATCCGCAGACGCCGTTCGCTAAAAATGGACGCGCTGCGTCGCCGTGGGCACGCGGGCAGTGGAAACTGTATCTTGACAGCGAGACGGCGATCGAGGAGGCGATCCACTATGTCGAGCAAAACCCTTTGAAGGAAGGCAAACCGTTGCAAAAGTGGTCATTCGTCACCGCCTTTGCTGGAATACCAAGAAGCGGCTGGACGACGTATTACTGAAGAGCCTGACGTCGGATCGGTGCGCATCATGGTACGCCGAACGATGACCGCTAGTTCGTTTAACCGCAGGGCCATCGGCCCGCGCGAGGCCAGACGACCAGGCGGATGGCGAAGCTGCGATATGCGCCCAGGTTTAACCGATGAGAGACGCTGATTGGGTTACCATCGCCGCGGGCGCCGTTGGCTACCGGTTAAACGAGCTGAGGCGGGGCTGGCGGCGAATCGTCGGCATCAAATCACTGGCAGCGTCCGCGGGCGCCGTTGGCTGCCGGTTAAACGAGCTGAGGCGGGGCCGGCGGGGAATTGCAAGATCAAATCATTGGCAGCGTCCACGGACGCCGTTGGCTACCGGTTAAACGAGGTGAGGCTACCTGCCAACTTCCGTCATCATCAGCGAGTTAAGGAACCATGTATCACTTGAACGTCTGGTTGACCGTTAAAGAGCAGCAACACATCGACGCCGTCCGTGAGCGGCTGGCAACCGCCTGCAAAATGTCGCGCCAAGAGCCGGGCTGTGGACGCTTTGAGGTTTATCAATCGCAGGCCGACGAGCGGCGGTTCCTGCTCGTCGAGTGGTGGGAGTCGAAGGCAGCCTGGGAGACGCACCGTCAGAACAAGGCCGTGACGGAAATCTACGTACCACAGGTTTTGCCCTACGTCGACCGCGAGCCGCACCCTTCGACGCTGGTGGAGTGAATGCAAAATCCACAATCCCAAATCCAACATCCAAAATCTGCCGTCACTCCTCTCGACCTTGGCCGCCTGAAAGTTCTGCCGCTCCGCGACCGGCAGAGCCTGACGACCGTCGATGAAATCCTCGTTGATCCGGAGGCGACGCCACGAGCCTGCTCGCCGGCTATTTCGGAAAGTATCACTGCCTGCGCCAAGCGCGTGCGTGCCGCGCGCGACCGTGAGGCGACGGTCATGCTGATTTACGGCGCTCATTTGCTGCGCAACGGTGCCGCCGCCATCCTCGAGCGGATGATGGCCCGCGGCCAGCTCACGCATCTGGCGACCAACGGAGCGGGCACCATCCACGATTGGGAATACGCCTGGTTTGGCGCCTCGACCGAGAGCGTCGAAATGAACGTGGCCAGCGGCACCTTCGGAACCTGGCATGAGACCGCCACCAATATTCATCTCGCCCTCATGGCGGGCGCGTTGGAAGGTTTGGGTTACGGCGCCTCGCTCGGCAAGTTCATCGCCGAAGACGGAACCACGCTGCCGAGCGCGGAAGAGCTGGCACGCACCATCGCCTTGGAGCCTGAGCACCGTTTGACCGCCGCCCGCGCCGACCTGCTCAGAGCCATGACAGAACAAGGTTGGCCGGCCGGCCGCATTGAGGTAAGCCACCGCTGGAAGCACGCCTCGATTCTCGCCCAGGCGTTTCGTCATAATGTGCCGCTGACGGTCCATCCGGGCATCGGCTACGACATTATTTCCAATCACCCGGTGTTCAACGGGGCGGCGATTGGCCGGGCGGCCGAATGGGACTTCAAGCTTTTCGGCGGTTCGTTGGCGCAGCTCGACGGCGGCGTGGTGCTCAACGTCGGCTCGGCGATCATGGGGCCGCAGGTGTTCGAGAAATCGCTGAGCTGCGTGAACAACCTGCGGTTGCAAGCCGGCGAACAGGTCGTTCGCGGCCACAGCATTTACGTGGTCGACATCCAGGACGGCGGCGGTTGGGACTGGGCACAAGGCGAGCCGCCCAAGACGAATCCTGCATACTATCTGCGCTTTTGCAAAAGTTTTTCCCGCATGGGCGGCGAACTGAACTATCTTCAATCCGACAACGCCACCTTCATCCATCACCTATATCGTGCCTTGGAGCGCGGAGATTGATCGCCGCTTTCCTCCAGCGGCGGAGCCGCCTGTAGAGCGGCTGGCTGACGGCAAGCAAACAGAATGTAAAACGCGCCGTGACTCGTTACAATGGGCTACCGATGGCCACTGTCTGAACGAACGCTGCTTCACATCTCTTCACAGGAGCAAAGTATGAGCGAAGTTCGATTGGTGCTACGCGACGCCGTGCGCGATGTTAGCGGCACCTGCCACGGCGCGACTGCAGACCGGGTGATCGCCGCGCTGAGCGCCGAACCCGAGACGATCGAAGAGTTAGACCGCGCGCTGGAACGCTTCTGCCAGCGCAGCGATGGCCGAGGGTTCTTGCCGTGGTTCGCAGCACACATCAACGATGAGCCTCACGATGCCGGCCTGATGATCGTCGATCTCGCCGCCCGCTTGATCGCCTGCGAATCCAGTTATTCTTCGCCGGGCGCTTATGGCTCGGTCCAATATCACGACGGACGCTGCGCCACGCAGCTCGACGTAGACTATCATCTGCCTGACGACTGGACCATTTTGCGCGACGTTTCCGGCTGGCGAACGAGGGCCGAAGAGCTGCGCCGTCGGCGGTTGAGCCAGCCGCCGCTCGACCCGCGGGCAGTGCTCTATGGACGCCCCTTGTTGGAGTTTATCGCCGCCGCCTGCTTCGAGCAGTTCAGAGAGGCGCCGTCCGGTGCGGTCGATGCCGCCGACGCCGGGCCCGCCGACGAACCCTTCGACGAAGACCGCTATCGCGACCCCGACTACGACGCCATCCGCGCAATCCATGCAAGCTGGCTAATGACGGCACGCGACGACTTGCGAGGTGAGTCGCCGCGCGAGGTGCTGTTCGCCAAACAGCATTTCCTCTCGCTCGACATGCAAGACCGCCAGAACCAGTGGTCGTTCCAGGGACGCTGCCCGCCGACGCTTGACGTGGATTCGCACGCCTATCGTTTTGCAGGGATCGGCACACACGAATGGGTAAACTACTATTATCTGTTGCGGCACTTGCTATGGTCGTGCCATGACCAGGTGCGGCTGCAAGCGGCTGAGACGGCCGGCTGGTCGATGTTTTCTCCGGGGGATTTTCTGGCGACGGAAGTGCCGCGGCTGGAAGGCGAGCGCGAGGAGTGGCTCGACGCACCGAATCGCGATCTAAGCGGCCGGACTCCTCGCGCCGTGAACGACGACGAGCGACGCCGGAGGCCGCAGGTGGTGTCCGGGCACGAGGCCATTATCGATGACGATTGTCCGCTCTGCCAGATGATGGCCGACCAGTTTGGCCCGATGTTCTGGCACCTCGACGGGTGCAACATGGACGACGAATTCGCCTTTTCGTATTTGCGTACGCGCGAGGAATGGGAAGCGCAGCAGCGTGAGTTCGAAGAGATGAGCCGGCATTTCGATGCCAAGCACGAAACGGAGAAAGAGCTGGCGCTCGAAAACCCCGATGGCGGCTTTGAGCACGCCGACAGCGTTTGGCAGCGAAGCTTTTCGCTCCGCGAATCGGGCGATGAACCGCTGGAATTGCGGCTGTTCGCCGTAGGTTCGCAACTGGCGGAAATCATCGCTGATCTGAAGCGGCCGCCGGAAGACCGCCCGCTGATCGAGGCATTGAAGCGAGACTTTGCCAACTTGCGCGACGTTGCCCGGTCGGGCGATTTGTCGCTGGCCGCCGCGTTGATCGAGCCGGTGGTCGAGCGTTTTTGCGAAACGCTGTCTGAAGCCGCGGCCGCGCACGGTGAACTTGAACGACGCACGGCGGCGCTCGATAGCCGCTTGCGGCGTTTTGCCGAGCCCACGCGCGAGACAGATGACGATGACAGCGATGCGTTCGGCGGCGACAAAAGTTTTGATGACGATGACATTCCCTTTTGAGTTGGGCTGAAGTGGAACTCAACGATGTAGCTTCACCAGGCCGAAAAGTAACAGATTTTGAGCATTCCGGCGGAATTCCTTGAGCGTTTCAGCGACGCATTACCTGCGCTGCGCGCCAAGATGGGTTGGAATGATCCACAGGAAGAGCCAATGACGGTGAACGTCGAGCACTGCCTTGGCTCACCGGTGGACAAGGACGCGCGTGAGTATCTCCGATCACTTCGCAAAAAAAAAGTCCATGACAGACCTGGTCGAGTTTTACGAAAAGCACGACGGTGCGCAACTTTGTAAGACATTCGATGCGCGATGTGAGGAAGTGCGGCCGTTGATTGAATTCAAGCGAGCCGGAAGCATCCAAGCATTCACCGAGCTCTATCAGCCAGGCGGCGATCGAGGTTGGATAATAGACCACAACAAAAGCAAAACGATCTATCGAACCTCGGATTCTTGGATTGCCTTCGCTGAAATTCATTCAGGGCCGTCCTGTCTCACGATCTTTCAAGATGGCGAACGCGCTGGCAAAGTTTTCTATGTTTGTCCACAGCCAGAGTTCAACATCTTGCGGCCGATCGCCAATAGTTTTTCAGCGTTGCTTGATCGAATGGCCCAAGACATTCCTGCATTCCTTCGTTTGGTCCGAGCGAGGGTGAGCTTGCGTGGTCTTGACGGTTGGAACTATGGATTGGCGCCCGTCGAATATTTGCCGAAGCGCCCGACTCGCTCGACGCGGCGGCGGAAGCGGGGTCGTTTTTAGATCCTCCGAGCTCCTAGCGCGGCCTTAGACCGCAACCAAAGTGAATTGCTTGATGGCGAGCATGATTGGGGAATGGAAAATCACAACCGACGTGATGGAGTACCGGTGGCCTCTTCTCCTGGTGGCTGAGGCGCGAGGAGTAGCGGTCTGGCGTTTAACAGCGCTCCCTCGGTGTGCGGTGGGCAGGCGCCGTAAAGTTGGTCGTCCCTGCCGTTGACAGCGCGAACCGCCAACAGTTCAAGCGCCTCGCGCATCGAAATCTCAGAGCGGAGCCGCTGGAAGTCGAGACCCCGGCAGCAGGCATTGAGAGCCGACCCGAGGCGGCTGACACCCTTGCCTGGATCAGAGGAGAGGCCACCG
>DASSFG010000574.1:0-2735 GCA_035694685.1 Pirellulales bacterium | reverse complement strand
GCAAAGGCGCAGCGCGCTGCGCCTTTGCCCGCGGAGCACCATCTACACGCCAGACCGAAAACGGGCGTGTAGACGCCCAATACTTGCCCCAACGGCTAGCCCGGCTTATTCACGCGCTCATGGAACCGACGCGTAAGCGAGCAGGAGCAACGGAACTACGTCGCTCACGCGTCGGGCTACTAATTGCGCGCGAACTTCGTGGAACGTGCGTAAAATCCCGGCTAGCGTTGCTCGCGATGTTAGGTTGGGACGTCCCACCCTACGGTTGCGATCGTTACAACCCCAACGCGCGGATCGACCGTGTGAGAAGATTTCAAGACCTATGCTTGAACATGCCGTTTGACTTGCTTACGCCGCTTGAAGAGACTGCCGCCGAAACCGCCCAGGTCGCCGCGGTAGTTGAGGTGTCGATCGTCATGCCTTGTCTCAACGAAGCCGAGACGCTGGAGCGTTGTATCCGCAAGGCGCAGCGAGCAATCGTCCATCACAACCTGCGCGCCGAGATCATCATTGCCGACAATGGCAGCACCGATGGCTCGCAGCAAATCGCCGAGCGGTTAGGCGCACGCGTGGTGGCCGTCAAAGAAAAAGGGTACGGCAGCGCGTTGCGTGGGGGCATTGAGGCCGCGCGCGGCCGCTACGTGGTCATGGGCGACTCCGACGACAGCTACGACTTCGCGTCGATTTATCCCTTCATCGAAAAGCTGCGGGCCGGTTACGACCTGGTGATGGGCAACCGGTTTCAGGGTGGAATTCTGCCCGGCGCCATGCCGTGGAAACATCGCTGGCTCGGCAACCCGGTGCTGACCGGCATCGGTCGGTTATTCTTTCATTGCCCCGCCGGAGATTTTCACTGCGGCTTGCGTGGTTTCAGCAAGGCGGCGTACCAGCGCATGGAGCTGCAAACCACCGGCATGGAGTTCGCGAGCGAAATGGTCATCAAGTCGACGCTCAAGGGCCTGGCCATTGCCGAAGTGCCGACGATGCTGCACAAAGACGGCCGCTCTCGTCCACCGCACCTGCGAAGTTGGCGCGACGGCTGGCGACACTTGCGATTCATGTTGTTGTTCAGCCCTCGCTGGATGTTTTTGTGGCCCGGCGCCGCCTGCCTGATCGTCGGCCTGCTGGCGTCCGCCTGGTTGATGCGGGCGCCGATCAGCCTGGCCGGCGTCGGCTTCGACATCCATAGCTTGCTGATCGCGGGTTTCCTGGCATTGATCGGATACCAACTTCTGATCTTCGGCCTGTTCACCAAAATCTATGCGGTGACGGAGGGCTTTCACCCGCCGCACCGACTCTTAGGTAAAGACCCGCACATTCATCTGGAATGGGGCGTGCTCTCAGGAATTGCCTTGGGCGTGGCCGGGCTCGCCATGCTCGGCCTCGCCGTCAGCGACTGGCGTCAAACCGGCCTGGGCGCGCTCGACCCGCGCATCACCATGCGCCAAGTCATTCCCGCCGTGGTGCTGATGATGATCGGCGTGCAAACCATCTTCGCCAGCTTCTTCCTGAGCATTGTCACGCTCCGACGGCGATAGCCTGCCAAGCCGACTCTACTCAGGCAGCCTGGGGAAAATTAATCTACCCCATGTGGCACAGCCGCCCTCGGCTGTGGCTCGGTCGCCTTTGGCGACCGCGAACCCAGCCGAGGGCGGCTGGGCCACATGCGAACCGACCGAGCCACAGCCGAGGGCGGCTGTGCCGCATGCGAACCGCTGTTGCCGCGCGGTAGATTATTATCCGCGGGCTGCCTAAACCTCGCTGCCCAGCACATAATCGCGCGCCGTCATCACGTAACGCACCAGGTCGCGCATTTGAGGCACGTCGGAAAACGGCGAGAGCACGTAGGACTTGAGCGCCGCGATGGGCGTGCCGTGGTCCGAGTGGCGATAGCAGTCGGTCAGCGAAATGGCGATTCCCCGGCCCGCCGTCGCTTCCGCCCAGACGCGCTGGAATACTTTCCGGTTGAGCTCGTTGATCTGCTCGGCCTCTGCTTGGAACGCCGGGTCGCAGAACTCGCGGGTCAGCGTCGCGGTCTTATCGAGGCTCGGCGGATAAACGCGAAAGAGCGTTACCGGCCCGTCGTTCTCGGCATTGAGCACCGCCAGCTCGGGCTGGGCGTCGACCTCGTGCCTCAACTCTTGGGCCATCTCGACCGCATGGCCCAGTAGTACGCGCAATCCTTCTTTGCCCAACAGCAGGAGATTGGCCAACGCCGACATGGGACCGAATCCATTCCGCGTGGTTTCGAGCGTGAACGTGCCCGGATGGTATACGCCGCTCTGATAGAGATATGGCATGCTCGACCTCGGCCGCCGAATCAAGTCAAGATCCTGCTGCCGGCTAAACAAGACCAACGACGAGACATAAGGCACGTAGCCGGTCTTATGAAAGTCGATGCCGATCGAATCGGCCAGCGACAAGGGGCGGATTCTTTCCGCTGCTCGAGACAACGCAGACAACGTCGCGGGCGCGAAGCCGAGCGGGTTACCCTGAAAGTCGTAATCCGCGAAGACCGACCAGGCCCAACCGATGACGGCATCGGCATGAATGTGCGGCACATAGTCGAGCGAAAACTCTCTGACCAGTTCGTCGCGCAGCGCGCGGATGGCCGGCAGGTCATCGATACCGAAGGCGTCCGTCGTGCCCATCGTGGCGACGAAGGCCGCGAGGCGGCGTTTCTCGCTCAGGGCTTCACGGGCAGCCTGCGCGAGGGCAGCGACCTGGACGGCGTT
>DASSFG010000573.1:0-13106 GCA_035694685.1 Pirellulales bacterium | reverse complement strand
CGCATCTTTGGCTACCCAGGCATAAAGGCCTGGGCTAGGCAAAAGACACGGTCGTTGAGAACAAAACACGCATCAAGCATCGTCGTATCCCGAGCTTGATTTGCCTATACCAGCCACATCCTACAGATCAATCGGCCGCCCGAGTGCGACAGGCTGCGGGCGGTCTAAGGGATCGATAATTCGCGATTCAGGGTCGATTCCCATCAGGCGATAAATGGTGGCGGCAATATCTTCGGGCGTAACGGCATCGCGCGCGGGATGAGCGGCCCAGCGATCCGACTGGCCATAGACCGCGCCTCCCCGCACGCCGCCACCGGCGAACAGCACGGTATAACAGTGCGGCCAATGGTCGCGGCCGGCCGCGTCGGCGCCGGCGCCGCTGGTGATCTGGCCCAGTTTCGGCGTGCGGCCAAATTCGCCCATCGCTACCACCAGTGTTTCACCCAGTAGGCCACACTGGTCGAGATCCTCCAATAAGGCCGAAAACCCGCGGTCGAAATACGGCAGCAGCGATTGCTTCAAGAGCGGAAAGTGTTGCCGGTGCGTGTCCCACGCCTGGTCGAGCCGCCGGCCAGTGCCCACCGTCACCAGCCGCACGCCCGCTTCAACCAGGCGGCGGGCGAGCAGCAGGCACTGCCCGAAGTGCGGCAAACCGCCGAATTTGCGTGCCTCGACCGAACGATCGGTCCTGTCGGGCAAGCCATATCGGCGGCGGACCGCGTCGGGCTCCGCCGAGAGGTCGAAAGCACGGCGCGCCTCCGTCGAGGTCAAAAGCTGAAAGGCCTGGCGGTAATGAGCCTGCATCTTTTCGAGTGGAGCTTCGTCCGCCAGGCGGGCCAGCCGGTTGTCCAGCAATTCGTGCAAGCGGTTCCGCCCGTCGAGCCGCAGCGATGGCACGTCAGCCGGCAACCCCAGGCCGGGAACTTGATAGCCGGGCGCGCTGGCGTCGCCAGTCACAAAGGGATCGTAGGCGGCGCCGAAAAAGCCGGCCCGTTGGCCAGGCAAGTCGTAGCCATTGTTGGACATGATCTCCGGCACGTGAACGAACGGCGGCAAGCGCCGCTCGATCGGCCGTAGCCGCGAAACGACCGAGCCGAACGGCGGAAAGTTGTCGATCTCGTCTTGAACGATGAGTTGGCCGCCTTTGACCGGCGAGCGGCCGGTGAGCGCATAGTAAGCGCCGGCGTTGTGATCGACCACGGTATGATGGACCGAGCGCACCAGCGTCATGTGGTGCATCTGCCGCGCGAGCAACGGCAAATGCTCACACACCTGAATGCCGGCGGCGCTGGTATCGATCGGTTGAAATTCGCCGCGCACTTCGGCCGGCGCCGTGGGCTTCATGTCCCACAGGTCTTGATGCGCAGGTCCGCCTTCCAAAAACAGCAAAATGCACGACTTGGCCGCCGGCCGCGCGACAGCCGCCGAAGCGCCCGCGCGCAGCAAATCGGCCACGCTCAAACCGACCGTGGCGAGCGAGCCCCAACACAACATCTGCCGGCGGGTTGTCATGCCTTCATTGTACCGTTCTAGGAAGGCCCCGCCTGCTTTTACCTGAGATCGATCACGCACCGCTCAGCAGTATTCCCCTCGACGGTCGATAATCGCAGCGTTCTGAAGCGCGACGTGCCAGGCTCGCCGACGCTCACTTGATAGCTGCCCGTCGCAAACACACCGGGACGGAACTCGTTTCCTGCGATGCGCAAAGCATACACGAGCTCGCCCGACTCGTCGTCGATCTTGACCACGGGCTGTGCCATTCCTTTCACCTCCAGCGTGGGCAACCAGGCGACCGGGCGGCGCCCATCGTTGTCGGTCTGCTTGACAGTGATCGGCCAACCGGCATATTGTCCGCCGCTGGCCGGGTCGCTTGGATCGACAAAGCGAGGCCAGACCTCCAGCGTCGCAGTGCGCTCAGGTTTGTTAAACCGCACAATGGCATAGCCCGTCGCTTTACGGTGTAAGGCAATTGGGTCGGGGAATTGGCCCGGCCGCGGGATGTTCACCGGATTGGCCACGGCGTGGACCGTGATCTTGTTGTGAAAACCGTCTTCGTAGCAGCCCATGAAAGGCGGCAGCGTTGCCTCGGCGTTTTGCGGTAGGTAGTCAGGGTTCCAAAACCGCTCGTACAGGTTGGCGACGGCGGGCGCACACAAGGACCAAACCGCGTCGTCGAAGTCGTCGATACCATGCCGCACGACGCTGGCCAGGTGCTGGTCGCCGGCAACGTGCAACATGAACCCGCGCCGCAGTTCTCCCAGCGCCTTGCGGCGGCCCGTCTGAGGCCAACCGTTCGAATCGAGATCTTTGTCCAACTGCCCAGCGGTCTCACCGCGCGAACTGATCTGCAAGTTGCAGAAGATCGTCTGGCTCAGAGCGGCCTTCATTTCTTGTCCCGACCAATCTCCGGCAAAGGCCCGCAAAAACTCAAGCTGCCGGTCGCCGAGCAAGGTGGCCCCGGGCAAATCGGCCTGACGCGTATCGTAGCCGGCCTGGGTAATGTGGCTGTCGGGCGTCATCTCGGCCTTGACGATGCTCGGCGGCGATTTGAACTTGCGGTCCTCCAGAATCGCAAAACCTACGCCGCCCCAGACGAGCGAAGTAAAATAAACACCGATGCCTTGTTCGACTGGCGTGTCATCGTATGGATCGGGCAAATGGCTGGTCTGCGTGCGCTGCATGGCGTTGAGCCACTCCGGCGGCATGCCGTAGCCGCCCAGTAAGCCTCCCGGGTCGCCTTCGCGGGCCGGTTTGCCCCCGGCGCCCCAGACGTTTCCTTGATAGACGTCGTGGTCGTCAGGGATCGTGACCGTAGGCCGGTCGCGGGTCAGGTCGCGATACGTCCAACACCAGAGGTACCATTTATAAAGGTAATCGAGCAGCGATTCGTCGGCCGGCTGCCTGACGACACGCGTTGGGTTGCCTTCGTAAATCTGATCGCCGGCAAAGAACAACAGATCGGGATCGTGGCGGGCCAGGTTGGGCAGCATGTCTGCATGCGGGAACCAGACGGTCTTCATCCAGTTATATGACTTGCCCGCATCGACCCGGCCGTCGACCTGCTGCACGCAGCTCAACGCCGCCAGGACGAACGTTTTCTTGTCCGTTGGATCACGGCGGATTGTGCCCGACCAGTGCCAAGGCCGTTCGCCCATAGCGTCGCGCAAGCGATAGGCGACGCGATACGGCACGTCGCGGCTGGCGTCCCAGTCCGTCAGGCGGAACGTTGCCGTGTAGCCCGGCGTAGTCACTTCGGCGGTGGCGACGGTCGCCCACTGGCCGCCTTCATGAAGTTGCAATTCAACTGTCTGCGCGTCGGCGGCGCCGATCGGCATGAGCTGGGCGGTGAGCTTGAGCACGCCGCGATTGACGGTGTATTGCGTGCAGAGAATGGGTCCGCAGGTACGATCCTCGTGCTCTTCGGTCTTCGTGCCAGACAGGCGCCAATCTCGAAACCACCAGCGGGTTGCGGGCTTGCCGCTACCCGGATGCGAAACAAGCGCGACGTTGCCAGCGAGGGCGGTCTCCACGGCGAGCGAGGCTTCGTTCAGCTTGCGGCCATCGGCGGCATCGCTGACGCTGATAGTCAACCAACAATACTTGTCGTCCTGTTCGCGGCCAACGAGGCGCAGGACCATTTCTGCTGGTAAGAAGGCACTGTCGCCGTCTGCCTGAGGTTGATCGTCGTTCGCCTTCAGCGGTTCGTGGAACGATTGAATGAAGGCGCGGCCGGCGCCGTCGATTCCGGCGAACGTGCCGCCGCCCGGCCCGGCGTTGTGGTGGATCAAAGCGGCGGCGCGGTAATCCATGGTCTGACCGCCGGCGCCGACGAGAAACCCCACCGCCGCATCTCGGGCAAGTGGTCCTTGTGTCACTGGCCCGGTGCGGACGGTGACTTCGAAATCTTGAGCGCCTGGTGTCAGGCAATGGGTGAGCAGGTGAACCGTGCGCATGGGAAATGCCGCGTCTCCCCGCAGGCATTCCAGGCGACCATCGTGCAACTGCCAATCTTGCAGCCGGTTGGCCCAGAATTGGGGACCGATCCACACGCGATCGGCATCGGCTGGCCAGGAGGTGGCGAACGCCACGCTGACCGGCGCCGCACAGACACTCTTTAAACCGGCGGCCCCCGCCGCGCCTGCCGAAACGGTTTTCATGAACGTGCGACGTGTTGGTTTCATCTGGTCGTTCATCAATGTCGAATGATGTTGGATGTGGCCGATTGCGTCGGCCGGCCCACCATGAGTGAAGAAGGATGTAGTCTTCCGTCTTTCCGATCGCCACAAGGAGAAACGTCGCCATTTTAGCACAGCAGCGCGACAGTTGTTTGCTAATCAACCGGGCTGTCAGGGCTGCGTGCGGACGGGTCGTTTAACCGCAGGGCCAGCGGCCCGCATGCGGTCGGCCTCGCGCGGGCCGCTGGCCCTGCGGTTAAACGACCTGGCTCGAGGCCGACGCTCGGCTGCGGCCGATGGCCGCCCACGCCCTAAGCCGCCTGTGATTGGCAAGCCGTGAAGCTCGCGAGACGACCGAGCCGGAAGCCACGCGCGGCGAGCAACTCCACGAGATCGGTAGAACATAACAGGCGTAGCTCGGCCGGCCGGGCTTGCCTTAACGGATCGTGCCATCCATCGGCCAACTCTTCATCGGTTGACGCAGCGGCTGCCATGCCGGGATGCAAGGCAATCTCCGTCAGCCGGTAACCACGCGCGACACTCAAGAAGCGCCGCATCATCTCGATATCGATCTGCCCGGCGTGCGAGGCGCCAAAAAAAGCGTCGGCGTGCCGGATGCCTCGGGCGTCCAAGGCACGCCGCCAACCGGACGCGTAATGTCCCTTGACGAACGCCAGGCAGCAATTCGTCAGTCGGAATCCTGGTCGCAGACTGCTGCGCCAATGTCCCGGCTCGCTAGCCGCACGAATAAAAGGCACCGCATAACGTCGCGCCAGGCGGAGCACCACCTCGGAGGCAACGGGCATCATTTCTACGTACTGATGCCCGTTGAGGTGTGTGGGCAGGAAACCGCGATCAATTAGCCACTCAATTTGTGCCGACCATTCGGCTGCGATCGCCGATCGCCAGCGATGGTCGCCGAATCGTAATTTCGCAAACAAGCGGCCGGGCGAGAGGAAACGTCCGGCTGAGTCGAGCAGTTCCGCGGGAAAGCGTTGGCCCGTAAGCGGCCTGCCCTGCGTCAGATTCAAATGCACGCCAAGATCGAACGACGATAATTCATCATTGATCCCGCGCCGCGCATCAGCCGACAACAACGTGCCAATCCGGCGTTCCTGTTCCAACCGTTTCCACTCATCGAGGGCCAATTGGGCGGCGGGGGCATTCGCCAGCAGCGAGGTGCTTGTCAATAGGCCGTTTTGAAAACTTGCGACGATGCCCCGCGTCACCGCGGCGTTGAAACCAAAATCGTCCGCGTGCAGGATGAGTGAGCGCTCAGGCGCGGTCATGCCGCTCTCCGAACTTCGCCGCTCGCCGCTGCGTTTGCCGGAAGCGGAGGCCGGCGGTCATGATCGTGCTCCAGCAATTGTACGCGGCGGCGCCATTCGATGGCCAGCCAGGCAAGCAGCACCAGGCCGCCGATGGGCTGGCTGCCGTGCTCGTTGGAAAAGTTGCGAATCGTTTGCCCGAACATGTCGGTGACCATCGGCCCCATCATCAACAGGCTGCCGACGAGGATTGCCCGCTCGACCCAGGGCGACCGCCGCCGCCATGCTTCGACCACCGCCCAACTCACCGCGGGCGCCGCCACGACATAAGTACACGATTCCGTGGCCGGGCCAAACAACACTACCCAGAGGGAAAACCACAGTATCGTGCGAAATGCCACTTCGCGTCGGTCGGCAATCCGCCGCGAAATCGAGAGGCAAATCACCATCACCGCCGCGCCGGCGAGGAGCCCGACGAGGGCGAACGTGTTTTGTGAGATCGGCTGGCTGTAAACGACGAACAATTGATCGATCGAACGCAGCCGCTCACGCATGATTTCGGTGCTGTCGCGCAGGTGGTGCCACCAGCTTTGATATTGCATGAGCACCACGGCGGGCCGCTGTGCCGCAAACGGTAAGAGCAACCCGGCCGTGAGCGACACGAAATAGCGAGCGGCAAACTGCCAGGGAAAGAGGACCACCAGCACCATCGCCAGAGCCAGCGGATAGCCCTTGATGAGCGTTGCCCAGGCAACCCACAACGCCGCCTGGTTCCACTTGTTTTCGCCGGCCGCCGCCAGTCCCAGCAACAGCGAGCCGAGCATCATCAGGTTCGCCTGGCTGTTGTAGAGACTGTGGAGCGCAAGTGGCAACGCCAAAAGCAGCACCGCGGCCGCCTGGTTCCGTGACAACTGCGGACACAGCCGCCTAGCCCAGGCATAGAGGCCCCAAGCGAACACGCCGCAGTTAAGCAGCTTCCACGCCGCGGCGCTAGCGCCGTCGGGCAGCAACGCCAGCGGCGCCAACGAAACGGCGAACAACGGGCTGTAGCGATAATGCTCGCGGGCCGGCACGTACATGTCGTCGCCCGATAGCCAGTGCTCCGCCGCCAGGCGGTAAACGTCGAACACGCTATGGCTGAAAGGCAGACAGAAGGCGTGGATGGCCAATCCGACGATCACCGCCAGCCACGTGTTGCGAGCCAAAACCGGCCAGTCGATCTTCATCAGGCCGCCTTGCGGGTCTCCTGGCCAACGACGGGCAGGACACGCACCGGTGGTGCAACACGGCCACCCCAGCGGTCCCGCAGCGCCAGTGCCATAAGATCGTAAAACATGCTCCAACCGTGCCGGGAAACGGAAAGCGTCGACGAATACTCGTTGATCAGCCGCACGGCAATCCGGCGGAAGGGCACGTTCAGCCGATGGCAGAGCAAAACTACTTCCGCGTCGAAAGCGAAGCCGTCGAGCGTGGTGCGCGAGAAGATGTCGACGGCCGCCGGGCGGCTGAAGATCTTCAGGCCGCACTGCGTATCGCTGACTTCTTTGGAAATGGCCAGTCGCACGAGCTGCCGGAAAGCCGCGCTGGCCAGAATCCGCGAGAGCTTGCGGCGCACGTGGCAGCTTGCGCCGATCAAATCGCGGGCGCCGAGCACCACCTGGCAGTCGCCACGGCGAATCCAATGGCAGCCGGTTTGCAGGGCCGTCAGGTCGTAGGGCAGGTCGGCATCGGTGAAGGCCACGATCTGACCGGTGGCCGTCAGCATGCCTTGCCGCACCGCGGCGCCCTTGCCGGCATGTTGCTCCAGCCGCAAGGTCGAGAACCGCGGGCCAAAGCCATCGCTCACGCGGGCCGTCTGGTCGCGGCTGCCGTCGTCGACCACCATCACTCGATAGTCGACGCCCCAACGATCGAGAAACTCGCCTAGACCCCGCAAAGTGCCGGGCAAACGCCGCTCCTCGTCGTAAGACGGCACGAGCACGGTCAGCTCGTGGTCGGCCGGCGCGAGCGCCGGCCGCTGAACGGTTTCGCTTTGGCTGGCATGCGGCGATCGATTGCTCATCGGTTGATGCGGCGAAGACGGCGCCGGCCTTGCCGGCGCGCTTCTTCATCCTGTTCCCGGCCTGGAATGAGTTTAATCGCCAGTCTATTTCGGCAGCCTGGCCCGCAAACTTTACTTTCGCTTCACGCCTTGCGGCACGCGCAGCGTCTGCACGTCACCGGGCTGCTCCAGTCGATCGCTCGGAGCAGGCGGCTCTTCCACGATTCGTTTCCAACCGGCGGGCGTGCGCGGCACCTTAAAAGTGCCCAAGATGTTCCTCAGCGGATTGTTGATCGAAGGATCATCGTCGAATATATAGTTGGTCTTGTTACCGTTGGGCAGTTCCAGGCTTACCGCTTTGGGCAGCATCTGCTTTTCGTTTAGAATGACCGTCGCCCGCTGGTAATTGGCCCGATCCTCCGCGTAAATGGGTTCTACCTGCAGCCAGATTTCTCGGCCGATCACGGCCTTCGGTGTAACCAACCGCATCCAATATCGCCGTCGCATACTGTCGGCCGTCGTGCCAAAGACAAATGGCAAGGGACTGTTGGAAATCGCCTTGCCTTTCAGCTCATTGGGCAACCGTCGCTCGATAAGCTGCTGCTTTTCATGGTTGAATTCATAGACCGCGTTTCCGTCACAAACCCAGTGCTCGCCATCTTCCTTATCTTCGAAGACCGGCTGATTATTGGCGGGATCTTTCGCTTCCTTAGTGATATGGTAATGGCCGCGATCGGGAGCAGCATACTTGATCTCGCCTCCGCAGAGCCGCTTAGGCCGCGGCGGTCGCCCATCCTTTGGTTGCTCTCCAAACACCTTGTCGTATTGCAAACACGTAAAGCTGCACTCAAGCGTTTTAATTTCGCTGCTGCGCTTCTCCCAGGCGTTGAGCACCAGTTCGACGGCCGCATCGTGTTCTGGCGAGAGTATTCCCCAGGTGGCTTGCGGCGTGCGGGGACGGGGCGCAAACTGGCTGAATTTCGTATTCTGGCTACGTTGGGGAACAGCGGCTTGCCGCTGCGGTTGTCGCGTTGGCCCAGATGCCGACCGCGGCTGACGCGGCGGGACCGGCCGATCATTGGCGCCGGCTGCCGTGTCCGACTTCCGCCGCGGCGCCACTTGTGCGGAGGCCGCGTCTACCAAAAGCGAGGCGCCGATCAGGCACCACGCCACGATGCTCATCCTTGAGCAACGAGACAACATAGTGTTTCCCTCGAAGGCCTTGTGCGACCAGATAGTAGCCAAACTAGTCCAAACTCCCAAGTCCAAACTCCCAAGTCCAAAATCCCAAGTCCAAAATCCGAGTCCAAAGTCCAAGGTCCAAAGTCCAAAGTCAACAGGTCTCAGTGATGTCCGACTTTGGACCTTGGACTTTGGACTTTGGACTCACGGCCGCCCGAGCCAAGCCAAGAACTCGTCCGGGCGGCTGAAACACTCGACAGCCAGACATGCGCCCCAGGTTTCGATCTCCGCCGGCTGCCTGCGTGCCGCATAGCATACTGTCCGCGTTCCGGCACGGTGGCCCGCCTCGATGTCGAACCGATAGTCGCCGACCATGGCGACCTCAGCCGGCGGCAGCCCCCAGCTTGCGCAGATTTTCCAAATGCCTGTTGGGTCGGGCTTGGGCGGCGCATCTTCGCGTGCCACGACCGGTTCGAAGGCCAATTCCAAACGCTCCAGCGTGCGCAACGTGGCCTGGCGCCCGTTGCGCGTGAACACCGCACGGCGCATTCCGCGGGCCGCCAACGCCTGTATCAACTCCGCCACGCCCGGCATCAGCGTCGCCCGTTCGGCGCC
Source organism: Pirellulales bacterium (assembly GCA_035694685.1). Classification (GTDB taxonomy): domain Bacteria; phylum Planctomycetota; class Planctomycetia; order Pirellulales; family JAICIG01; genus DASSFG01. The sequence continues at coordinate 3,825 of DASSFG010000573.1, read as the reverse complement.
CTCGCGCTCATGCCGGTCGAGAATGGTCCAACACTGCTGCCGCCGCGGCTCTGCCAGACGTGCAAGCGCCTCTAAGATCGGCTGCTTTTCGGGTAAACCCATTTCATGGCGCATGAGGTCAAAGTCGAGCCTGGAATCGACGAGCGTGCCATCGAGATCGAAAATCAAGCCGCGAATGGGAGCCATGTTTTGCAGGGTAGACGGTAGACAGTAGACGGTAAACGGGTAACTGGCGATCCGGAAGGATGGCAGCCTCGTGGAACGGAATTTATTCCGTTTCGAGTGTGAGCAACGGAATTCGTTCCGTTGTGAATGTGCGCAACGGAATGAATTCCGTTCCACGAAAACGTCTCTTGCCCCAAACTCCCTCCCTGTCTACCGTCTGCCGTCTACCGTCTACCTCTGTTATGAAGCTCGCTCTAGTCCACGACTGGCTCACCGGCATGCGCGGCGGCGAAAAGTGCCTGGCCGCGCTGTGCCGCCATTTCCCCGACGCGGAGCTTTTCACTCTGCTCCACGCTCGCGGCCGGTTGGCGCCGGAGATCGAGCGGATGCGGGTCACCACCAGTTTCTTGCAGCGCGTTCCCTGCATCGAGCGGCATTATCGCTATTGGCTGCCGCTGATGCCACGGGCCATCGAAAGCTTCCGCCTGCCGGTCGACGTCGACCTTGTCGTCAGCTTCAGCCACGCGGTGGCCAAGAGCGTGCAGCCGCCGCCCGGAGTGCCGCACGTCTGCTACTGCTTTACGCCCATGCGCTACGCCTGGCAGCTTCGCGGCGACTACTTTGCCGAAGCAAGCGATCAAGCGCCTCGCCGGGGCCCGCTTGAGCGGGCGGTCCGTTTGCCCAGGCGATCGCTCTCGGCCACGCGCGACCGCTTGCTCGACCGAATTCGCGACTGGGACCGCGTTACGAGCGACCGCGTAACGCACTACGTGGCGATCAGCCAGACCGTTGCCGAGCGCATCCGCCAGTGTTATGACCGGTCGAGCGCTGTCATCCATCCTCCGGTCGATACCGATTTCTACACGCCGGAGCCGCTGCCTCGCGAAGACTATTATCTCTGCGTGACCGCGCTAGTGCCGTACAAAAAGACGGAGCTGGCCATCGAGGCCTGCCGGCGTTTGAACCGGCCGCTGATCGTGATCGGCGCCGGTCCTGAAGAACGTCGGCTGCGAGCGCTGGCCGGTTCGCAGACGCGCTTGCTCGGCTGGCAGTCGGATGAGGTCATCCGCGACCATCTGCGTCGCTGCCGGGCGCTTCTTTTTCCCGGCCACGAAGATTTCGGCATCGTGCCCGTCGAAGCACAAGCTTGCGGAACTCCAGTCATCGCCTACGGCCGGGGCGGGGCAACGGAAACGATCGTCGCGGCCGACCGTCAGCAGGGCGGCACGGGAGTCTTTTTCGATCAGCAAACTCCCGAATCGTTGACTGAGGCAATGCGTTGGCTCGAATCGCATCCTCAACAATTCTCCGCCGCACTCGCGCGACGCAACGCGCTGCGGTTCAACGCCCAGCGCTACGAGCGTGAATTGCTCAAGCTATTGGCCGACGTTGCCGGACAGCGCACTGGCCAGTTACGCCGCGCGGCATAGCTGGCGCGGCAGCAACGGCGAACGCCGCCGAGCCCATCGCAAAATTCAGATCCGGGCCTCGACCTCAATCCACTCGTAAGGCGAGAAGTCGATGGCAATGGCGTCGCCTTCGACGGTGAACGTGGTGAGGGTCTGGCCCGAAAAATTGATCTGACGCGCTGAGACAGGCGGGCGGAAGCAACGCAACTGAACGCGGCCGGTGCGGCCTTCGGTTTCCCATAATCGCACGCGGAAGCCGGCGATACGGTCGCCCTCTTCGATCGTCTCCCAATGCGTGGCGACGACGTTCTTGGCGTCGAGGTGAAACAGCCAGCCCGAGGCGGCCTCGGGCGGCGTGCTGCAGGCCACGATCGACGCCGGCGAGATCAGCGTGAGGGCGTGCATGGCCGCGTGCGTGATGCCCGCACCGATGCCCAACCGGAATCGGCGCCGCGTCTCTCCACGCACGACCAGCAGCGTGTCGAGCATACGTTGGCCGACACGCCGGTGGTAGGGCCAGCCACCGGTGAGCAATGTGGCCCGCGTCTTCTGAGCGCGGATTTCGACGAAGTAGGGCGCTTCCAGGTTTCGGGCGTCGGTAAACTGCGACGTCAGCCCCACACTGCGGCGTAGCTCGGCCGATTCGTCGCCCCAGGCAAAACGGCAAGCATAGTAGGAGTTCCACGGGTCTGCCCGAGGCGGCACGTCCGTGTCGAGCTCGATGTCGATCACCGCTACGCGCGAGCCACGTGCGAGACCCACGCGCTGCGTGAAGCCAGCAATGTGCTTGCCTTCGGGATCGACAAGGCGGCCGACACTGGTCATCTCGTTGTAGGCGGCGCCGGCCACGGTGATGTCAACCTGGTCGGCGACCATGCTGGAATAGCCTGTATCGGCGTCGGGATCGCGCCAAACATCGCCCGGTTTTGGCTTCGGCGGCGGCAGGCGGAAAGCAAGCTGTTGCGAAAGGAGGTTGCCGCGCTGGCCGGCGTCGTAAACCGAGCGGATGCCGCCCGTCTCGCGGCTGACCACAATTTGCACCAGCTCGTTGTTGATGGAAAGCTCTTTCTCCCCACCCTTTGCCTTGCGTTTTGCGGCTGGTGGAACCGGTGGAGGCGCGTTCGGCGCCAGCCAGGCAAAGCCCATCGGCGGCGCCTCGACAACGGCCTGGACCTTGCCGGCTGCGTGCTGGACCGCGGCAATCGCCCCGCCCGTCGCCGGCAGCGAGTCACCTGGCAGGCCGATCGTCTCTCGTGTCAAGAAGCTTTGCGGGTTTAGCACGAGGTAACCAACCGGCTCTTGTTCCAGCCGGATGGGACGGCAGCCAAGTTTTTCGGCCAGCACGGCAGCCGCGTCGACCAGGGCTGCATCGGAGGGCGCGTGATCGGCGGCCGAAAGGTCGATCGCTGGGCCGACGTGCGTGCCGCTTAGCAGGCTGGCCAGCGCCGTCATGGCATGAGCGGCCTCCGCACGCAGACGGTTAAAGTGCCGGTCGGCAATTTGCGAGAGCGGGTTCTCTTCTTCGCGGATGATCGACTGGCGCAGGTACGGCGCCCGATATTGATCGGCGCGGAATTTCGTCAATTCGCCGGGTCGGTCGGTCTTCTGAAAATACTCTTCGAGCGTCACGAATTTGCCCAACGCGGGGGCGTAGGCCGCCATCCGCCGCAGATCGGCAAAAAACGGATTGACCTGCCCGGGCCAATGGGCGTAGATCAACGTCGCTACGTGGTCCATGTCCATCGTCTCGCCCATCTTGCGCGAATAACTGAGCACGCTTTCGGGCTTGTTGGCGTCGAGCGGCAAGCGGCTGAGGGCGTCGATCGCCGTCGAGTCGAGCCCCTCCCAGCGGGTCTTGCCCTGCCCGCTGTGCGGAAAATGTCCTTCGTCGAGCGTGAAGTGCAGCGCGCCGGAAAAACCCGCCGACGACAACAGCGCCGGCAGCATCGGCGTCAGCCCAAAACGGCGGCGTCCAAAGATCGTGGGTCTGGTTTGCAACGCGCTTTCATAGGCAACCAGACCACACTCGAATTCACGGCGGATGGATTCAATCGGCAACAGCGGCGTCTGGTCTTCGACGTATTCGCCGCCCGCCAAGCAAACGCGCTTCTCATCTAGCGCCTGACGCAACTCGCTCAGCGTTTCAGCCTGCTCGCTAGCCAGCCGCTCCACGAGCTCGCCTGAAATCAACAGGCTTTTGGGTATCGCATTGGCCAGCTCACCGCGCAGCGCTTGTCCGAGTGTAGTGGGA
>DASSFG010000572.1:0-14556 GCA_035694685.1 Pirellulales bacterium | reverse complement strand
GCGGTTCGACCGCGACAAGTGGTCGCTGCGCATTTTCGGCCTGGTCGAGCGCGAGCTCGTGTTCGACCTCGCTGAGTTTCAAAAACTGCCGCGGGTGAAGGTCTTTGCCGACTTCCACTGCGTGACGCGCTGGTCGCGCCTGGGCAACGTGTGGGAAGGCGTTTCATCCCGCGAGCTGCTCGCTAGGGCCGGGGTGAAGCCCTCAGCCAACTTCGTCGTCTGCCACGCCTACGACAACGGCTGGACGACAAACCTGCCGCTGCGCTATTTCTTGGCCGACGATGCTCTCTTGGCCGACACTCACGACGGAGAACCGATCACGGTCGAGCATGGCGGCCCGGTGCGCGGCATGGTGCCGCAGTTATACGCCTGGAAAAGCGCCAAGTGGATCAACGCCATCGAGCTCGTCGCCGCCGACCGTCCCGGCTACTGGGAAGAGCTCGGCTATCATCTGCGTGGCGACCCGTGGACGGAAGAACGCTTTCGCGACGATTAGGCGAGACAGCACGTCACCTTAGGCCTACTGTCGCGCCGGCCGTTTCGGACATCATGTCAGCAACTTCGGCAGCATAAGCTTCCGGCACGTTCCTGCGACAGAATCCGCTGGAGGGTAATCGCTAATTATTGCTCCGATGCGGCGTCGGTGAAGCATGTGACGGCGTCTACGAGAGCTTCTTGATAGACCTCGCGCTCATTTGGCGTGCCCGGCGCAAAGAACAAACCATAGCGCCGCTGCCTTGGAGAAGTGCTGGATTCAATCGAATATACCTCTGCCAATGTGCCATGTGGGGTCTCTACGGCAAGATACATTAGTCCCGGCTCCGGCGCGTCCAAGTCGACACGCGCCTCGGGCATCGCTGCCAAAAGTGCCGAAGCGAACGCGCGGAGATGCTCTAACTCGGCTTGAGCGTCGCCGAAATCATGATGCCATTCCGGTACAGGCCAAAAGCTGGGTTCAAGAATCTGTCTTCTCATGGCGGGTTTGACAATACAGTCCGAAAGCGCCCGTCGGGATGAATGATGTACGTCACCGCTCCGTCGTCGAAGGCAATTGCCGGTTCGTCGGCGTATGTTGTCGTCCTGCCCCCACCTTGCGCCACCCGGTCGCCAACAATCTCCGCAACTCGTTCAATGCCGCCTTTACCGGGCGACGGAATGTCTTCCCTTGCGGATCCTCGATTGCGAATCTGGTCGATGTGCTTTCTTACCTTCTTTGCGAAGTTTGGTCCAAATTCAAGCGGCCCACTAAGCGACGCAGAGCCAGACATTACGGCGGGATCCGCTCATCCTAATGGTCAATCATGCACGTTTGAATTGTAGCACGGCGCCGCTACACAACAAAGGCTAGCGAACCCTATTAAGCCAAATCCCCGGTGCGGGTAGCCAGCGCGCAGCCGGCGGCGTGGAGATGGTCGATCTGGTTGAGCGTCATGAGCTTGATCTGACCGTCCCATTCGAGCATGCTGATCGAGCCGTTGTAGAGCATGAAAGGATTGCGTTCGGCGGGCACCCCGATCAGCGCTTTGAAGGCCGCTGCTAAGACGCCGCCGTGCGCGATCACCGCCACCTGCCGGTGCCCGGAGGCGTGAATGCTCTCGAAGGCGGCCTGGGCCCGCGTCATCAGATCGCGACGTGACTCGCCTTTGGGAATGCGAAAGTCCGGGTCTTGCGATCGCCAACGGGCGGCCTCTTGCGGAAAATGGTCGGCCAGCTCCACCGCCAGGCTGCCTTGAAAGATGCCGATGTTGATTTCCTTCAGCCGATCGTCTTCCACGATCGGCAGCTTGAGCACTGCGGCCAGTGGCCGGGCCGTTTCCATCGCCCGTGACAGCGGACTGGAATAGACCGCGTCGATCGGCAGCTTGCCGAGCATGTCGGCGATGGCCGCGGCATGTTTAAGTCCGAGGGGAGACAACTGTGTGTCGGATTGCCCCTGCAATCGGCCTTCGACGTTAAACGTGCTTTCGCCGTGACGGACGCAATACAAGATCATGCCGGCCTCATTTACCCAGTTCGCCGCGACGCAGCTTCTTATACAGGTCGAGGGCTTCCACGATGATGCGCGTGGCGTCGCCGGGGCCCATGAAGTCGTCGATCACCACCTGCTTGTTTTCCAGCACCTTGTAGTCCTGAAAAAACCGCTTCACCTCGCGCAGCGTATGCTCGGGAAGCTGCTTATGGTCGTAGTAATCGCTCACCGCGGGGTCGTACACGTTGACGGCGATGATCTTGTCGTCGATGCCCTTGTCGTCGCGCATTCGCATCACGCCGATGGCCCGCGAATCGACGATGGTCAACGGGTGCACCGGCTCTTGGCCGAGCACGAGTGCGTCGAGCGGGTCGCCGTCGTCGCAAAACGTGCGGGGAATAAAGCCGTAATTGGCCGGGTAGTGCACCGAGCTGTACAATACGCGATCGAGCCGCAGAAAGCCCGTCGTCTTATCGAGCTCGTATTTGTTCTTGCTGCCCGAGGGTACTTCGATGACGACGGGGAACGATTTCTCGATCACCTCCTCGTCGAGATAGATGTCGTGCCAGGAATGCATGGAAGAAAGTTGATCGTCGGTTCTGAAAAATGAGGCGCGAATGACGAATGTCTAATGACGAATGACGAAAGAATGACGAAGCCCGAATGACGAATGACCTGCCGCTGGGTTGCTCATTCGTGCTTCGTCATTCGTCATTCGTGCTTCTTTCGTCATTCGTCATTCGTTATTCGTCATTGCGTCAAGGTGGGCCGGCGCTCGCTTAGCTTGCTTGTCCCACCCTACGGTGCCAAAAACTGCTTTAAGAATAGCACTTGCACGGCGGTGAGGTAGTCGCGATTGTCTTTCTTGGCAAAGCCATGGCCTTCGTTGTCGGCGTACACGGTCCAGACCGGCTGGCCAGCGGCCCGCACCTTGTCGGCAATCTGCTCGGCCTCGAAGAACGGCACCCGCGGATCGTTGCGGCCGTGCGCCACTAGTAATGCAGAGCGGATTTTGTCGGCGCCGGCCGTGGGGTTGATACGTTCGAACACCGCCCGCATTTCGGCCTTTCGCTCGTCGCCGTATTCGGCCCGCCGCAAATCTTGCCGATAGGGGCTGGTGCGCTCGAGAAACGTCAGGAAGTTGGCGATGCCCACGATGTCGATGCCGGCCTTGATGCGCTCGGGGTAGTGGACCAGCGACGAAAGCACCATGAAGCCGCCATACGAGCCGCCCACTACGCCTACGCGCGAGGCATCAAGCTCCGGCTGCTGAGCCACCCAGTCGAGAAGGGCGCCGATGTCTTTGACGCTGTCTTCCCGACGTTCGGCGTTGTCGAGCTTGAGATAAGTCTTGCCATAGCCCGCCGAGCCGCGCACGTTGGGTGCGATGACGGCGATGCCCATCTCTTTCACCTCAAACTGCGTGATCGGCGAAAAGAACGGCCGATATTGCGACTCCGGCCCGCCGTGAATGCTGATCAGCACCGCCGCGGGCTGCTCGCGCGAGGCCGCCGCCGGGCGAAAGTAATAAGCGGGAATCTGCCGGCCGTCGAACGACTTGACCTGAATCTGCTCGGGCTTCACAAACCCGGCCGGATCGAGCCCGCCGGTTTCGCTGAAGGTCCAGCGCACCAGTTCGTCGTCGTCCAGCCGTAGCGAATAGGCGTCGGCCGGGGCATCGGGCCGGGCCAACGTCAAGCCGAGTTGCTTGCCGTCGGGCGAAAACTCCAGATTCGCGGCGATGCCCAACGGCAGGTCGAGGGCCCGCAGGTCATTACCGTCGAGCAGGTAAAGCTTGCTCGCCCCATCGGCGTTGACGGCAATGGCCACACGGCCGCTCGTAGGATCGACCTCCAAGTCGTTTACGTCCCAGTGCAGGTCGCCCGCCGGCCAGTCGTATTTGAGCGTCTTCAAATCGAGCCGGCCGACTTCAAGAAATTCGCCTCGGGCATCGGTGGTGATGTATGCCGTTTTGCCGTCGGGACGGAAGGCCATACGTCCCACCGCCGCCGGCCCTTCGCCCGGCAAAGGAAGCGGCGTGCGTTTCTTGTCCGCCATTTCAAATAGTGCCGGGTAGCCCTCGTTGATCGAAACGTAACGCGAAAGTAACAGCCGCTTCCCGTCGAGCGACCAATCACTGGCGGTCCAGTATTCACCGTCAGTCTGCATCAAGAGCGACTCGGAGTGAGGCTCACGCACGTCGGCCACATAGAGATCGGTGTCGCGGCCGTTGCGGCGCGTGCTGTGTACGATCATCTGCTCGCCGTTGTGCCGCACGGGGCCGAGCAGGTTGCGCGACGTGCCGTCAGTCAATAAGCTGACGCTATAGGCCACGCGGTCGACAAGATATATCTGGTCGTTTTCGCTGCCGCCTTGGCTCAGCGTGGCCAGCACGGCGCCGTCGCGGCTGCTGGGCACGAAGCGGCCTGCTGCCGGCTCTTCGAAGAACGTGATCTGCTCGCGGCGTCCGCCCGGCATGTAAACGCGGTGAAGCTGGGTGGCGTTGCCGAACCGCGTGCGAATGAGCATGCCATCGCCGTCGGGCGACCAGCCGGCGAACGACGCCTCGCGCATGTCCTGGTACTGCCGCAGCCGTTCGATCAGCTCGCGCGGCACCACCGGCACGTCTTGCGTCGCAATTGCCGGCGGTCGGAAAGGATCGTTCTGCTCGGCACAGAACACCGATGGCACGAGCCACAGACTGGCGAACGTGGCAACCAAGGCAAGAATCAGACGATACATAGGAACCTCCAAAATGAATCGACAATACAACATGTTGGCTGCCGTAGGTGGGACAAGCTCGCTGTAGCGAGCGCCGGCCATTAAGCCCCAATGGAACATGGTGGGCCGGCGCTGGCAAGTTCGCCCCCTTGAGTCTGCGCCCGTGTTGCTTTACCATTGAGGGATGCCAGATCTGAGAGCTTCATGAAACTCATTATCGCCATCATCCAGCCGAGCCGTCTTGAAGCGGTCAAGGCCGCGCTGACGGAAGTCGAAGTCTTTCGACTGACCGTCATGGACGTACAAGGGTTCGGTCGTCAAAAGGGCCATACCGAGACCTACCGTGGCCACGAGTTTTCGGTCAATTTGCTGCGTAAAGTGCAGTTGCAAATTGCCGTGAACGAAGACTTCGTCGAGCCGACGATCGAGGCGATTATCAAGGGCGGCCGTACCGGCCCCAGCGGCGAAATTGGCGATGGCAAGATCTTTGTCCTCCCGCTGGAAGACTGCATTCGCATTCGCACGGGAGAACGGGGCGGCGAAGCTATCTGACCGCCACTCTTTCCAACCCGGCAAAACCGCATTAAAGCTCAAGATCGTTGCGGTCGTTGCCGATAGACACGACTGATTCCCGCGATCATGGCCCGGAGCAGTCTATGTCATCGTCAGCAACCAGCGCTGCCGTGGACGGCGCAACAGTGGCGTCGGCGAACCAGCGCGTTATACGAGCGACCTCACCAGCCAAGTCGCGCGTGACGATCCGCTTGCCCGACCTGAGCGGCTCGCGATTGATCTCCACCGACCAGCCTGCCGCTCCTGCGCCGCTGGAAAGAGAAAGTCGCCAACAACACCCGGAACCGTCGTTTGGCAGACAGGCGTCCGCCTACGAGACGGCGCAGCCCACCGAACCTGCGGGGACGGCAACGCCAAGGCAGTCTGCGTCGCTTGGCGAATGGGGTGCAAAGATCGTGGCCTTCGTGCGGCAACCGAAGTTCTGGTTGGCGTGCATCGTGGCCGCCGCGGTGCAAGTCGTGCTTGCTTTCGCTATGACGCCCGTGGAAAAAGACGCCGATCACGAAACGCGCTTACAGCCCCCGCCCAAGTGGCAGTCAAAGCCGTCCGAGCCTCCCGCTCATATTGTGGTACCAGCCGCGCCGGTGACCGGCGCTGAGGAGCCACAGCAAGCGCCGCTGGGCGCAACGACTCCTATGGGGCCGAGCGCGCCGGTGGAACCCACCTCAGAAAACGAATCGCCTGCCGGCGATGCCTTGTCAGCCGAGCGGCCCGAGGAACGGTTTTCGGCGACGAGAATGGTTGAGAAGCGGGGTCTTGTGGACGATAGCCGACGCTTCGACGGTCGTCCCGCCGCACCCGACGGCGCCACGTTGGGCGGTATTGCACCGGTCGAGCCTGCCCCTCCGCAGTGAATTTGCGAGCAACCTTCATGAGCACGCTCAACCAGGCGTTTATCAAGGCGTATCAACGGCGCGGCGTCGCCGCGCCCCATATTGCGTTGCCGCCGACGGCCACCGGGCCTTCACCGACGTCAGCGCCAACCATCGCACCGGCGCCGGTCAGCCCGGCGCAAGTTGAGCGACCGACCGGTGTCATCCCGCCCGCACATTTCACTGCCAGAACCACAACGACGCTCGTGGCCCCCACCCCGGATCGACGGACCATCGACCCTGCGGCCAGCCGCGTGGAGCCAGCCGGCGCCGTGGCCCCGCCGCCACAAGTCGCTGCCTCTGCAACTACGGTTGCCGCTTTGGCCGGACACGGAAAAGAAAGTGCCGCCGGTTCCGCTCTCCAAAATCTCTTGCCGGCCTACGAGGTCGAAGCCTTCGACTGGCCGCCCATCGTCAAGTCGTTGCTCGACCGCAGCAACGACGAATTGGGCTCGCTCGTTGGCGAGCTCTTGCCCCAGGGCCGGGGTACGTTGCTGGTGACTGGCTGCCGACGGGGCGAAGGACGCACCAGCGTGGCTTTGCTGCTGGCCCGTCGCCTGGTTCAAGCGGGCTCGCGGGTGCTCTTGGTCGACGCCGATTTCGATCGGCCTGGTCTTGCCGCGAGCCTGGCAACGGAGGTGGATGTCGGTTGGGAAGACACGCTCGCGGCATCGTCAACGGAGGCGATGATTGAATCTCTCACTGACCAAATGGTCATTCTGCCGCTGCGGCAGACGTTCGCTGGCGAGGAGCCGGCCGACGGCCGGGCGCGGTTCAAATCGTCGCTCGATGGTCTGCGGACCGAGTTCGATGCCGTCTGTATTGACGCCGGGCCGGTGGCCGACAACGATCGGGGCCGTCACGAAATGTGGTTTGACGAACCGGCGGTCGAGGCCGCGGTCGTCGTGCGTGACGTGCGTCATTGCCGCTTGGAGCAAAGTCACGCGGTTGGCCGCCAGCTTGTGCAGCTTGGCGTCCGCCGCTGGGCCATCATTGAAAACTTTGTGTGACCCATGTACGAAGCCTATTGGAAACTGAACCGACGGCCCTTCGAAAGCGGCGCCAGCACGCGGGCCTATTATCCCAGTGAGCCGCACCAAGGCGCGCTTTTGAAACTGCGCTATGCCATCGAGCACGAGCACGCCGCGGCATTGCTCACCGGAGTGCCGGGCACAGGCAAGACGTTGCTCGTCCAAATGCTGGCGGAGCAGTTGCCCGATCGCTTTCGCCCGGTGGTGCGATTGGTTTATCCGCAGATGCCGGCCGCCGACCTGTTGGCCTATCTGGCCGGCGAGCTGTGCGGCGGCATCGCCGCCGGTTCGATTGCCGAGCACGTCTCGCGCATCGAGCACGAGCTGGCCGACCGCCGTCGCAAAAACCGGCACACCGTGCTAGTCGTCGACGACGCACAGTTGCTGGAAGCCGGTCGCACCTTCGATGCCCTGCGGCTGTTGCTCAATCTGGAGTCCGATGGCCGGCCGCTCGTCACGCTGCTCCTGGTCGGCCAGCCGGCGCTGTTGCCCATGATGGAGCGGATGCCGCACCTCGACGAGCGTTTGGGCGCCAAGTGCCTGCTGCGCCCTTTGAACATCGAAGAGACCATGAGCTACGTCTCGCACCGCATGACGGTAGCCGGCGCCTCGGGCACGGCCTTCGAACCTGCGGCGCTAGAAACGTTGTTTCTGCTGACGCGCGGCGTTCCACGCCGCATTAACCGGCTCTGCGACCTCGCACTCTTGGTTGGCTTTGCCGAAGAGCAAGCGAGCATCGCCCCCGAGCACATCGAAGCCGTCGCCAAAGAGCTCGCCGTCGCCGCGGTGGAATAGGCCGAGGCGGCAGAAGACTAGAATGCGGTGCAGCGACTCGGCCATTTGCGCGCCGCTGAAGGAAGGCCCCTGTCGCTTCGTTGCCCTGCAGCGTATCTTGGGGCGATGAAAACGAAGGCTCTCATCACGGGTATTACGGGCCAAGACGGCGCGTATCTGGCCAGGTTTCTGCTCGGCAAAGGATACGAAGTTCACGGCATGGTCCGCCGTTCGAGCAGCGAAAATTTCGAACGCATTGCCGATCTGGCGGGCAAAATCACGCTGCACCAGGCCGATCTGCTCGACCAGCTTTCGATCGTCAACCTGCTACGCGACGTTCGGCCTCGCGAGGTTTACAATCTGGCCGCCCAGAGCTTCGTGCCCACGAGCTGGCTGCAGCCGCTGCTGACCGGCGAGTTTACCGCGCTGGGCGTCACGCGCGTGCTGGAGGGTATCCGACTGGTGGATCCCGCCATTCGCTTCTATCAGGCCAGCAGCAGCGAAATGTTCGGCAAAGTACAAGAAGAGCCACAGGACGAACGCACCCCTTTCTGGCCCCGCAGCCCGTACGGCGTCTCCAAGGTCTATGGCCACTGGATTACCGTCAACTACCGTGAAAGCTTCGGTATGTATTGCTGCTCTGGCATCTTGTTCAACCACGAATCGCCGCTGCGCGGCAAAGAGTTCGTCACTCGCAAGGTGACCGACGCCGCGGCGCGCATCAAGCTGGGCCTGCAAGACAAGCTGCGCTTGGGCAATCTCGACGCCCTGCGCGATTGGGGTTTTGCCGGCGACTACGTCGAGGCCATGTGGCTCATGCTGCAACAAGACGAGCCCGACGATTACGTGATCGCCACCGGCGAGAAACACTCCGTTCGCGAACTGGTCGAGATTGCCTTTGCGCGAGTTGGCATCGACCCGGCTGATCACGTCGAGATGGACCCGGCGCTATTGCGGCCGGCGGAAGTCAATCATCTTTGCGGCGACGCACAAAAGGCGCACGAGAAGCTTGGCTGGCGTCCGCGGGTCGGTTTCCGGGAGCTCGTGGAGATGATGGTCGACGCCGATCTGGAGCGTGCTCGCCGCGAGGGCCACCGGTAGGCCGCCTACTCAACAGGCACTTCGTGATACTGCAGGGCCCATTCCTGCATGTAACGCACGCGATTGGGCCGGATGCAGTAAACGATCAGTTCGGGATTTTCGAGCGTGCCCAAGTACTGCCGCAAGAGCGGATTGTCGTTCCAGATCTGTTCCAGAAGCGCCCGGTTGCTGACCACTTCGGCCAGGCCCGTGATGCGGACCTGGTTGTGGCCGTCGTCGACGTAGCACAATTCGACCTTCGGATTAGCGGCGATTTCTCGCGTTTTGCCGTACGATCGCAGGTTGGCGACGTAGATCGTGAAGCCCTCCGTGCGCACCGGCGAAACGGGGCGCAAGCGCGGCTGGTCGCCGTCGATGGTTGCCAACTGTGGAAAACGATCGTGGGCCATGACTGCCCGAGCCAGTTCCAAGGCACGCTCAGCGTCGATCGGCGTCGGTTGAGGTTTGGTCAAGTCTCCGTTCTCCGATACTTGCGGTTTCTCAGCCGCCAGTTATTATAGCGTCGCGATGTGAAATTGCGCTAGATGGGTTGAATTTAACTCGGTCAATCAACCGTTCCCTGATTTTGGCAAAGGAGCTTTGGCAAATGAACGCAAATCGAGGCTTGTTTTTCGTGGTGTTGGTGCTGCTTTCGGCTGCGGGCAGTCCGGCCCAGGCGGTAGCGATGCGAGGATGTGGCGGTTGCTGTGCGCCGGTGGCGTGCATGCCCTGCGCACCGTGCGTCCAATATGACGTGGTTTACGATGTGCGCAACGTGCAGTGCTATCGCACGGTGTACGAAACGAAGTACCGGACCTGCACCTGGACACAGTGCAGGCCAGTGTATCAGACGGTTTACGAAGAATGCCAGGACACCATTTGCCGGACCGTCGTCAATTTCGTCGAGAAGCCGTTCACCTGCACGGTGATGAAACCAGTCTATCGGACCGTTCAGCAGCCGCGCTGCCGGGTCGTTTGCAAGCCGGTGACGCAGTGGTGTACCTACTGCGTCGACCAGGGCCATTGGGTGAACGCGGCGCCGACGTGCGATCCTTGTTGTCCGCCTTGCCCCGTTTGGGCGCCGAACATCGTGCAAAAGCGAGTGCCTGTGACACGCTATGTCGCCCAGACGGTGACAGATACCGTCAACGTACAGGTCTGCAACTTCGTTCCCCAGCAGGTGCAGAAAGTCGCCCGCATCCCCGTGTGCCACGTCGAGCAACAGCCGATCGTGCGGCGCATTCCGCACCTGACTTGCAAGCTGGTAACTCAGGAAGTTTCGCGGCAAGTGCCCTTTATCGTTTGCCGGCAAGTGCCTTACACGGTGCAGGTGCGCGTGCCGCGCTGCGTGCCTCGGCCCTGCAGCACGAATGCAATGAACGCGGCCGGCGCTCCCGCCCCGCAGCACACCGACGCCGACCTGCGGGCCCTGCGCGCCGCCAGCCGTACGGCATAGTTGGTGACCACCCTGCCAACAAAAACCGCCTGGGAGGCAAGGCGCACGCCCCCAGGCGGTTTTCACGCTCGCCCCGCCCGAATTTACCTGGGTGCGGCGATTTCTTTCTTCTTCTTGGTCTTCGGCGTCGTCTTGCTGGCCGAATGCACCTGGGGCATGCTGTAGTGCTGCTTCTTCACGCTCGTTTTTGTGGAGGCCGGCCGGTGCCGCGAAGGCCGAGTCATGCTGTAGTCGGCATCGGCATCGTAGGTGGCGCTCTCCGCCGGCGGAACCGGCAACAGATCGCCGTGCGAAGGCGCCATCGGCATGCCGTGGGGCGGCACGCCGCCGGCGCAGCAATCGCTGCAACAGGAAGAGCACGACGAGCAGCATTGGCGGCAACTGCGTCGGCAGGCCCACTTCGCGCACATCCTGCACTTCAGCATCTTGAGCCGGCAGATCAGACCGGGCCGGCACTTGTGGCAGCACGAATCACATGAGTCGCAACACCCGCCGCAACAGCCTCCGCAGCCATCGCCATAGTCGCCATACCAACCGCCATAGCCGCCCGGCGGTGCTTGCCAGGCGGGCATGGCCGGCCCTGTCGCTGGCGTCGGTTCACCGCTGGCCGAAGGCAGCCGTTGTCTGGGAGCCGGCGGGAGCGGCCCTTCGTCCCCATCGGGCTGCGCCGTGGCCACACTCGTGGCAAGCAAGCACACTGCAATGACGCTCAAAATGCCGAGCCGCATGGTTCGTATACTCCTTGTCAAAAATCGTCCTTGATTTTGTGGTTCGCCTGATCGAGACGCCTGCGAAACCGATCGCTGCGGCGAGTTGCCGCACGCCCGTATCCAACGATCGACCTTTCGCGCGCGGAACAATCGGAGGAAGTGGTGCGCACCGAAATGGCGCCTCAATTTGCGCAGCTTGACAGCGTCAGCGGCGGAAGCTTTCCAGCCCGGCTTGGCGGGCGCCCGGGCGGTATTCGGGGAAGTCGCCCAACAGGACCGGACGCTTTGTTACGTTTTGCGTCTTATGGCGCCGGCCGTCCGTGTCGACGCGCGAAGATCGCACAAGCGCGGCAGAATGGTACACCGGTGAGCGCAACCAGAGCCCGGCGGCAACCGACGTTTGAGCGGCCAAGAAAAGTACCGTGGTTAGAATAAGGTGAGACACGTCCAATACTTCCAGAGCCCGATTGGCGCTTTAGGGTTGCAAACAACGTGCCGGCGTCAGCCTAACGGGCACGAGAGTTGCATGTTTTTACGCCTTCGGTTAACAGAGAACGATGGCCTCCGATGATCCTAAATACGTATAATCTGCCGCAGGCTCACCGCGACGCCTCGCAGTGCACCATCGACTGTTTTGGCATGACCGACCGCGGACTCGTGCGGGAGGTCAACGAGGACCAGTTTTTGGTGGGCGAGTTGTCAAAGGCGCTGCGCGTGCACCACACCAGCTTGGGCGTTGATGAATCAACGCAGCTCGGCGGCCCGCAGGGCCAGCTCCTGCTCGTGGCCGATGGCTTGGGCGGCCACGCCTCGGGCGAACGGGCCAGCACCATTGCCGTCGATCGGCTCTCGCAATTCGCGGTCAACGCCATGCACTGGTGCGCGCGGCTCGATGACTGTGACGATGAGCAGGTGTTCGCCGAGTGGCGCAAAGCACTTAAGGAATGCGACGCGGCCGTCCATGCCGAAGGCGAACAACTGCCGCAACGGCGCGGCATGGGCACCACGCTGACCATGGCTTATATCGCCTGGCCCAGCGCGTTCGTCCTGCACGCCGGCGACAGCCGTTGTTACCTGCTGCGTCGGGAGCAACTGACTCGCGTCACCACCGACCACACCGTGGCCCAGAAATTCGTGGAAGCCGGCGTTCTACCGCCCGAGCAAGCCGGCAACTCGCGCTTCAGTCACGTACTTTGGAATGCCATCGGAGGGAGCGACGACGGGGTGGTCGTTGAAGCTCACAAGCTGGGCCTGCAGCTCGGCGACGTGCTGCTGCTCTGCACCGACGGTCTGACGAAGGAAATCTCCGAGGACAAAATCGCCGAGATGCTCGTCAACAGCGATGATTCAGCGGAAAGTTGCCAACGACTGATCGAGGCCGCCAACGGCGCGGGCGGGGGCGACAATACGACCGTCGTTGTCGCCCGCTTTACCTCACAAAAGCATGAAGCGAACGGGAGGCGCAAGCCCGAAGTTGCATAGGCGACAGGGTTGATGCGGTGCTGTTCCAGGTGGAACGGAATTCATTCCGTTATGGACGTGCGAAACGGAATGAATTCCGTTCCACGTCGTCGGACGGGGCCGCGCGAGGCGGCTGCATCAGGTCTGTTGCAAGCGCGCGGCGTGCAGAGTGTTTTTAAGGAGCATGGTCACGGTCAAGGGGCCGACGCCGCCCGGCACCGGCGTAATCATGCCAGCCACCTGTTTGACGCTTTCAAAATCAACGTCGCCGGCCAAACCGTCCGGCAAACGATTGATGCCTACGTCAATGACCACTGCGCCTGGCTTGACCATCTCGGCCTTGACAAACCGAGGCTGTCCGATTGCCACGATCAGAATGTCGGCCTGGCGCGTGATCTCGGCCAGTTCCGGCGTGCGGCTATGACAAACGGTGACCGTCGCATCGGCCTCCGGGCCTCTTTGCACGAGCATGTTGGCGAGCGGCTTGCCCACGATCTCGCTCCGGCCGACGACCACCACGTGCCGGCCCGAGATGCGCACGCCGCGCTTCAGCAAAAGCTGCTGAATGCCGTGCGGCGTACAGGGCAAAAACCGCGGTCGTCCTTGGACGATGCGGCCCACGTTCTCGGGGTGGAAGGCATCGACGTCTTTCATCGGATCGACGGCATCGAGCACGCGCGTGGCATCAACGGCGTGCGGCAGCGGCAACTGCACCAGGATGCCGTGAACCCGGTCTTCGCGGTTGAGCTTATGTACCAGCGCCAAAACTTCCTCGGTGGCAACTTCAGCCGGCAATCGCAGTAACTGGCTTTCCATACCTGCCCGTTCGCAGGCTTGCCGCTTATTGCGCACGTAAACTTCGCTGGCGGGATTATCGCCGACCAGCACGGCCGCCAGCGACGGCACGACGCCGTTGTTCTCGATGAATTCGGCGACGTCGACCGCCAGCTCCGCCTGCAATTCGGCCGCCAGGGCCTTGCCGTCAAGGATGATTGCGCTCATAGGGGGCATGCTACTATGCGTTGCTTCCAGCGGCAACGCCGCCGCCGCCGGGCCGGCGGACAGATTTCGCCCTAGTGCTCTGTCAGCGGTGCTGCGATCGGACTTGGACTCTTGCTCCACCCTTGCTGCGAGCGTTATCATGATTCTCCACCCCCTGATGTAATGGCGTTGTAAGACTAAGAGACGTTGGGTGATCGGCATCGGAAGGGCATAGCAAGAATCCGGAGATGCTGCCATGAGTGGCCCAAGTCGGCCGGATCCCTCGTTCCAATCGGCGGACGAGGAGTCGGCCGCCCAATCGACGATCCATGCGATCAACAGTGGAGCTCCGTCATCACCGCCGGGCGCCAGCAGCACGCTCCGTATTCGCTGCCCCCATTGCGACAACTTGGTAGTCAGCCAGGATGGTTCGCTGGTAGACATTATTTGCGATGTCTGCGGCAGCCATTTCAGCCTCGTCGCCGACCGCTCCGACACGCGAAGTTCCTCGGTTTACAAGACACTAGGTCGCTTCGATCTGGTCGAACGGCTAGGCATAGGGGCCTTCGGCGAAGTCTGGAAGGCCCGCGATCGTGAGCTGGACCGCACCGTTGCCATCAAGGTGCCGCGCAAGGAATGCCTGAGTGGCGACGAAGCCGAGAAATTCCTGCGCGAAGCTCGCGCGGCCGCGCGCCTGCGGCACCCGCACATTGTCGGCATCCACGAAGTCGGCAAACAAGGCGAGACAATCTACATTGTCAGCGATCTGGTGCGTGGCGTGTCGCTGGCCGACTGGCTCACCGCGCAGCGTCCGCACGTTCGTCAGGCCGCCGAAATCTGCCGGACGATTGCCGGGGCCCTGCACCACGCTCACGAGTCGGGCGTGGTTCATCGCGACTTGAAACCGGCCAACGTCATGCTCGACGAC